>JBCDBC010000041.1:0-12424 GCA_039184535.1 Bacteroidota bacterium
GAAACTACCTGGACAAGAAGGTAATTAATGACTACAAGTCTGGGAAAGGAGGAATAGTAGACTGTGTCAAGGGATGTAGAAATAATGATGGCGGCCTTCCCAAGCTGGCCAGAAATCAACTTAGGCTTAACATTCCCTCTAATCCCAGTGGTGATCATGATGGTGATGGGTACACTAACTTGGAAGAATGGCTTCACCAAATGGCAGCTGAGGTAGAAGGTAAACCTTACGACCCTGGAGAGGAACCTGAAAATCCCAATCCAGGATTAGGTGACACCTTCTCTTGGTACAAACTCACTGATGCTGATAAGCAAGATCAGGTAGTGAGTATCAACCTTACAGAAGGGAAAAACACCCTTGAGGTTGCTCGTAATGAGGCTGGAATCCTGCTGGATAAGATCTACCTAAGCAAAAATAGTGATGTCCCTTCCGGAATTGGAGAAGAAGCCAAAAACTGTGAGGATGATTCAGGCCAAGGTTTATCTTCCATCAGGCTTAATGCTGGAGGGGTAGCATTTGATGCAAGTGGCAAGCTCTTTAAGGCTGATTCCTATTACACAGCCCCCTCTTCCACGGGTGTATATAATTCCAGTATACATGGTACTCCCTATGAAGGTTTGTATCAAACAGAGCGTAAGGGAAGCTCTTTTGGGTATAACATCCCCCTCGAGAATGGGGAATATGACATCCGATTAAGGTTTGCTGAGCTTAGGTGGCTAGAGAGCGGAAAAAGAAGATTTGACATCAGTATGGAAGGAAACAGGATGATCAAAGACTTTGACATTTTTGCTGAGAGTAACTTTGGCTTTGCTGTAGATAAGGAGTTTCTGGGAGTTCAAGTACAGGACGGAATCCTGGACATAGACTTAACAGCTACTTTAGGAGAAGCACAGATCTGTGCCATAGAAATTCTACCTGCCGGTAGTCTCAGTAATTCCACAAACACTCCTCCTTCTTTCACTACCAGTGGAGACTTAATTCTGGTGCAAGATTTTGAAGGTGTGGAATTTGTGGAGGTAAATCCTGCGGCTGTACCTGCTTCAGAAGCTTCACAAGAAGTAACATACGAGCTGAGTCCAGCCTTCAGCCTGATCTCCAATATCAGCATCAACTCTTCTACCGGACTGGTGGAAGTAAAAGCACTGGAAGGGATAGCTGGCTCTGAGGAGTTCACCATCATAGCTAATGACGGGCAGGACAAAAACAATGTGTATACACAGACTTTCAAACTGGTTATACTGTCTGATGAACCTAATACCATCAAGGGCGGAGGATCCATTGTTAGGATCAATGCTGGAGGACCAGCCTATACCAGCGAAGGGGGAAATCAGTTCATAGCCGACAAGTTTTTCCAGGGAAATTCAGGAGAATACACCCTTAGTAATGAAATAGAAGGAACTAATGACGATCCTCTTTACCAGTCAGAAAGGTGGGGTTACGAGTTTGGCTACCAAATTCCCGTAATTAATGGGGAATATGAAATCATCTTACACTTTGCGGAAGTATATTGGAGTGATGCAGGAAAAAGACTGTTCGATGTCAGGCTGGAGGGGGAGTCATATTTCTCAGACTATGATATCTACCAGCGCTACGGAAAAAATGCTGTTGCCATAGAACGCCTTGAGGGTATCATAGTAACTGATGGCGTATTAAATCTGGATTTTTTCAGTAAAAAGCATATGGCAAAGATTTCTGCCATAGAAGTCATCTCATCTTACAGCCCCGGAGCAGGATCAGGAAAATCAGTGAGGATAAACTGTGGGGAGAACAAGACAAAAGCTTTTGGTGGCCAGGTATTCCAATCTGATATAGGATATGTAAGCAGTAATACCAGGAGCCTCCTAAATGAGAATATCGGCATTGCCGCTACAAACTATGATGAAATCTACCAGACAGCCAGAAGTAGTCAGGTAGATGGAGAAGGTTTTGGATATAAGATTCCGGTTGAGAATGGAAAGTATGTGGTGTACCTACACTTTGCAGAGATATACTGGGGCGTACCCGGAGGTGCTACCGGAGGAAAAGGAAACAGGATATTCAGCATCATGCTGGAAGATGAGGTAATTGAAGAGACCTATGATATTCTCTCAAAAACAGAAGTAGCTAACGCCTATGTAGAGAGAATAGAGATAGAGGTTACAGATGGCTTACTAGACCTAGATCTTGAGGCTAGCTATGGAAGGCCCTTGCTCTCCGCCATTGAGGTGTTGGCACCAGCTGATGAGGAGACCTCTATAGGGAATTCCATCTACCTGGACCAAATAGGGGTTAAGCTAGAAACAGGGATTTTCAAGGACGTAAGGCTATTTCCGAACCCGGCAGTCAGTACACCCAAGATGTCCATCAATAGTGAGATAGATGGAGATTTTGAAATGAACATCATTGATATGCAGGGGAGAGTGCTGAAACGCCAGCTTCTAAGAAAATCTGGACAGATAGCCAAGTATGTGCTTCCTACGGATGATTTACCCACAGGTATGTACATCATCAGGCTCTTTACTACTCTAGAGAACTCCCTATCATTAAAACTGATCAAACCGGAGTAGTATGTTCATAAAGGCATAGAATAGATGCCTGGAGAAAATTCTCTGGTCGAATCTAACACTAATGGACAGGCATACTTTGTATGCGGAGGCTCTAAAAACACTGCTGTCTATGCACAGGTACTGACAAGTACTTCTTTCAGCGACTAAAGTCGCCGGTCCATTCTTACCAGCTTAGTCATATCTAGTTATTTAACTCCTATGAAGAGGTTGCCTGAAAAGGCAACCTCTGTTCTTTTAGGTGCATCTAATCCTATAATTTTCTAGCTTAGACAAAAACCCACACAACCCATGACTAGAATCAGCATTCTTCTTTTATGCCTATTCTCAGGCAGTATATTCTCACAATCAGGCTATTTTTTCCCGGTAAATATGGAAGTTGATACTTCCATCCCCAGTCCGCAGGAGTTCCTTGGATATCCCATTGGCAGTCATCATACGCGTCATGATAGAATCGTCGCTTATTTTGAGACATTAGCTTCCATTTCTCCAAAGGCCAGCCTAGAAGTGCTGGGAGAGACTTATGAGCATAGGCCACTCATTATGTTGAGTATCACTTCTGAGGAGAATATGGCTAATATGGATGACATACAGGCTAAGCAGCTGGAAAGAGTGAATTCTCCAGGAGAATTTACAGAAGCAGAAAATGCTCCCGTCATTGTCAATATGGGCTATAATGTGCATGGAAATGAACCCTCTTGTGGAGAAGCCTCTATGCTAGCCGCCTATTACTTGTTGGCGGATAAATCCTCCAGAACCCAAAAATGGTTGGAGGAAGCCGTCATTTTCATAGATCCAGTGCTAAACCCTGACGGGCGAGACAGGCATACGCATTGGGCTAATATGCACAAGGGTAGTCCTACAGTAGCAGATCCCCTAGATAGAGAGCATAATGAAGTTTGGCCCGGAGGAAGGACCAATCATTACTGGTTTGACTTAAATAGAGACTGGTTTCTCCTGGTACATCCAGAATCTAAATCTAAGCTAAAGTGGTACCATAAGTGGTATCCGCAGGTGGTTACTGATTTTCATGAGATGGGGACCAACAGTACCTACTTCTTTGAGCCAGCCAAAACCAATGGATCTCTTGATCCGATTATTCCAGCAGCAAACTATGAAGAGCTCAACCCTCTCTTTGGCAGGTACTTCAGACATGATATGGACAGCATTGGAACGCTCTACTTCACCAAAGAAATTTTTGACAATACTTACCCTGGTTACGGGTCCTCTTATCCTGACCTACAGGGTGGATTAGCCTTACTATTTGAGCAGGCCAGTTCTCGTGGACATAGACAGCAAGGGGAAACATGGATGGTAACCTTCCCCTACACTATCCGAAATCAGCTTGTGTCCAGCTTAGCCACTTTGAGGGCTTCAGTAGAGAATAAGGAACGGTTACTTTCCTATCAGAGAGAGTTTTTTACTGATGCCATTCAAGAAGCTGCAGATAGTCCTATCAGTGCATACATATTTGGAGACAGATACAATGACACTCGAAATAAAGCCTTTCTCCACTTACTCCTACAACACAAAATTCAGGTGTACCCAGTCAAGGAGAGGCTGAGAAGAGATAATGAGGTATTCGAAGCTGGAATGGCCTACATAGTACCCACAGAACAGCCACAGTACAAAATGGTCCAGAGCATGTTCGAAACCTATACTGCCTTTAGAGACTCTGTCTTCTATGATGCATCTGCCTGGTCTCAGGTCCATGCCTATGGACTTCCCTACGCCGAAATGAGGGGAAATGTACCAGATCTGACTGATCCTATCATTCCAGAAGATTTATCTCCTTCCGTTCCTCTGATAGCGAATGCTAGCTATGCTTATCTCATAGACAGTAGAGATGATGCTTCTATGCATGCCTTGTACTTTCTGCAGGATAAAGGGCTTAAAGTTATGGCAAGTCATAAACCCTTTACCATAGGGAATAAATCCTATGGGGCAGGTACTCTTAGTATCCCCCTTCAAGTTCAGAAAGCTATGGTAGACTCAGTTCATTTCTGGGTACAACAGGCTGTCAGAAAGTATGGAGTAGAGGTAGAGAGTCTACAGGGGGGTATGAGTGAGTTAGGGATAGATCTGGGGAGTAGACATTTTCATACCCTCAAGAAACCCAAGGTACTCATGCTGATAGGTGAAGGACTGAGTTCATACGAAAGTGGGGAGGTTTGGCATATGGGAGATACCCGTCTGGAAATGCCCATTACTAAGGTAGATTGGGTAGACCTTAACCGTGTAAACCTATATAACTACAATACCCTCATCATGGTCTCAGGTAGGTATAGCTTCCTGAAACCTGAACAACAAACCGCTATCAAAAACTGGATCTCTGCCGGGAATACGCTAATCACGCAGAGAGGAGCTACTGAATGGATAATTCGGCAAAAATGGGTCGGAAACCAATTAAAAATGGAGAAAGACAGCAGCCAAAAAGGAGTCAGAAAACCCTACGGACAAGCACCAGAGATTCTTGGTGCTACTGCCATAGGAGGGACAATCTTTGAAGTGGAGTTGGACCTAACCCATCCTTTAGCCTTTGGGTATACCCAGAAGAATATCCCTGTGTACAAGAATAACAGCATCATGATAGAGATGGGGGACAGCCCCTATAATACGGTGGCCCAGTACACTGAGGATCCATTGATCAGTGGATATGTCTCCGAAAATAACCAAAAGAAACTGGCCTTGACCGCAGCAGTACAGGTAAGTTCTATGGGTAAAGGACGAGCCATATTGTTTACGGACAACCCCAACTTTAGAGGTACATGGTGGAGTTCTCAGCGTATGTTCCTGAACGCTATATTCCTGGGACACACCATTAGGGTGTATTAGGGTCTGGCATACTTAGGTAGGTAAGAAAAGCCTCAGGTTTACAAACAAGTTGTATTTTGTGAATCTGAGGCTTTCCTGTAAGTCAGTATTTCTATTTATCTATTTTCTTTTCTCCTAATAACAATGCTTCCAAGCGAGCCAAACGCTCCTTTAGTTCTTCATTCTCTGCTTCTAAAGCCTCCACTTTATCCGCTAGGCTATTTTCCACTTCCTGGGTAGTGATTTCTCCGTCTTCAAAGATATGAACCAGGGTTTCCCCACTGAGCTGTTCTACTATGCGAGCCAGCTTTGCCATGTCTACGTTGATAGACTTAGGTCCTTTCTGACTGTAGAATGACCAGGCCATTTCCTCACTAGCTCCTTCTTTGATCAGGGAGAAATTATGCGGAGAGATGGTGGTGCTGTTTCCGCTAGCGTCGAAGGCAAATAGCTCTCCGCCATTCACATATAAGCCTGATTGTCCTGTTACCTTGGCACCATCAGTACTGAAAACCATGCCTCCTGCTACATCCAGCTTGGCCTTAGGTAAATTCGTCCCTAATCCCAGGGCTCCTCCATCAGATAGGAAGAGATTCAGTTTCCTACTGCCTTCTGCTCCCGTGTAGACACCAAACTTATAACCAGCAGCAGCTACTCCTTCTGTTCCCTTAGCGAACAGACCGAAATCATAATTAGGATGTGCTTCAGGAATTCCATCTCCAATTTTTCCAATCTCCTGAACAGAGTTATTAAACTGCATATAGACTGGATTAGCAGAGGTTCTGGTCAAGCTAAGTGGAACCGCTGTATTCCCACTGACTTCAAGTAAACTAGATGGATTGGCTGTACCTACCCCGACTTTTCCTGCATAGAAAGAATGGCTACTAAACACCTCATTGGCAGTAGCTGGAATAGCCTGTGGAGCATTCTCACTTAGGTCTGTGAATTTGGTGTTGTTAGCTGGGTTTTTATCCAGGATAGTTATATCTAGCGCTTTTGTACTGACAGTAGCTGCAACGGCTATGTCATACTGGTAAGGAGTAGACTGCCTGATGTATACGGCCGTTCCAGAAAGGCCTGAGCCATGTCCTCTCCCCTGTTGTAATGGAAGTAGCTTATACCAGGTATTAGTAGGGGCTAGCTGATTATATCCACCCTGCCATAAGTAGGTGGAGGTTCCAGAATTACCTCCATTAGGAGAGGCTACCGTTATCTCTAATATGGCTGTTCCTTCTGTAGTGAGGTATCTGCCTAGTTCCTGTAGTTGGCCTACATTCACCCTGGTCTCAAACTTGTTCTGCTTAACCTCTTGTTCGGGATTGAACTCCTGCCAAGACGCTACCCCATTGGCATCACTTACCAGGAACTTTCCTACCCCTTCATTCCCATCTATCATTCTGAGGTTTCCTTCTATATGTAATTCTTCCGTTGGAGCAGCCGTTCCTATCCCTACTTTGCCGTTTCTCACGGTCATAGGCGTCTGCCTGTGGATAGGATAGGTGAGGCTCTCATCCGTTCCAGTTTCATTGATGAGTTCTCCTTTTGCACCGAAGGATTCTACTTTGGCGATAAAATTAAACTTGGTCGAATTGTCTGTAGCACCTATCTGATGGACTCTTAATACCCAGCCATCATTATTTGTCCCTACTTTCTCCATCTCCAACACATAATCTCCAGAACCCCAGCCTGAGCTGGAATCATGCCTTCTTCCTGTCCCTCTTAAGGGCAATAAGCGCTTTACCGAACCTGCGGCTCCTCCAAGATCATCATAGTTAGCCATGATCTCATACACATCAGACATATGCGTATAGCCCGCCATGGTCAGGTGTACTCGCAAGCTTATCGAACCGTTTAAGGTTTTTATATTGTAAAAACGGGTATAGCTTTTCTGGGGGGCTTCTACAGAGAAAGCATGTGTTTGGGTAAAGGATCTGTTAGAAAGATTGATGGCATCATTGCCATTGATATGAAGCATGGAAGTAGGGGTAGCTATCCCCAAACCTACCTTTCCGTCATCTTTGATGGTGATGGAATTTCCTTCCTCATTGGCACGTTTGGCTACTATCCCATCTGCTACTTCTTCCCAGGCACCGGGAGCCGCGCCTCCTTTCATGGTGGCATACTCAGCTGCATCTGTCCCATTTGCGCTAGACTCTGCCCACTTCGCATCTGTGTAGCCTGTGTAGAGAATGTTGGCCTCGTAGACACCTCCTACTATTCCGCCGGTCTTACGGATACGTAGAGAAGTATTATTTCTTTCTACTTTCACCAGTAGCTCAAAATCATTCCCACCATAAGGACCTGTGTTCGAACTGGGAGGAACTACCTGCCACTTGTCTGCTGTTTGATTGTACTTGGTCGTCAGGTTGTAGTTCTTGGCTACACTGAAGCCGCCTATGCTCGCATTCACTGATACACTCATAGAGTGTGCACCTGATCCTCTTGAGAAAGTCCCAAGATCTACAAAACTGTTCACAGCCCCTGCTACATTTCTGGATAAGCTGAGTGTTCTAAGTCCATTGACCTTACTATCTCCTGCTACATGCAGTGGAGTGGCTGGATTGGTAGTTCCTATCCCAACCTTACCGTCATTCTTGATAGAAATCGCATTGCCTTCACTATTCGCTCTTCTAGCCACAATTCCTCCTGCACCTTCTTCCCACTCACTTAGTACATCTCCTCCTTTCATGGTGGCATACTCAGCTGCATCTGTCCCATTTGTGCTAGACTCTGCCCACTTCGCATCTGTGTAGCCTGTGTAGAGAATGTTGGCCTCGTAGACACCTCCTACTGTTCCTCCAGTCTTACGGATACGGAGAGAGGTATTATTTCTTTCTACTTTCACCAGTAGCTCAAAATCATTCCCGCCATAAGGACCTGTGTTAGAACTAGGAGGAACTACCTGCCACTTGTCTGCTGTTTGATTGTACTTGGTGGTCAGGTTGTAGTTCTTGGCCACACTGAAACCTCCTATGCTCGCATTCACTGATACACTCATAGAGTGTGCGCCTGATCCTCTTGAGAAAGTCCCAAGGTCTACAAAGCTGTTCACAGCCCCTGCTACATTCTTTGATAGGCTGATGGTTCTGAAACCGTTCAGCTTACCATCTCCGATGACATGTAAAGGCGTAGTGGGGTTAGCAGTACCCACTCCTAGTTTACCGTCATCTTTCACGACAATGGGCTTCCCGGCTGTATTAGCACGTTTTGCCGCTATTCCGCCTGTTACTTCTACCCAGGCTGATTCTCCACCAGCAACAATCACCTGTTTCTGTACTACTCCATTAGCATCTACGGAGAGAACTTCTGTATTTGTACCAGTGGTTAGGCCCCTAAGACGCATGGTCCCATCTACGTCCAGCGCCTGGCTGGGCTCCTGTGTGCCTATCCCTACTCTACCTTCATCAGTTATGGCAACTGCCTTTCCTTCTACATTTGCTCGCTTGGCCACTATCCCATCAGAAACTACCTCCCACTCTGAACTGCCTCTCAGGGAAGTAATAGATTGTTTCTGCACTCTACCATCTCCATCAATTGTAAGAATTTCATTATTGGATCCATTGGTAAGCCCTCTTAAGCGTGCCGTACCATCTACATCTAGGGTCTCAGTAGGCCGGGTGGTTCCTATCCCAACTTTCCCGTCCTGTTGTATCACCATTCTGGGGGTTACATTCTCTGGTGTAGCACCAGGATTAGTTCTGAACATAATTCCTCCATCTCTTCCCGTACCTGAGACTTTAGGCGTTTCATTAGATAGCATCAACCACCTTCTATTATTATACGCTGGTAGGTCTTCAGCTGTCCAACCTACAATACCTGAGATCCTGCTGTCAGCTTCATTCTGAATACCGACCCCGTTCCAGGCACCAGCTTTCACAGTTAATTTTTGATCGGGATTATCTGTCCCTACCCCTAGGGCTCCTTCGTCCGTAATGCTAATGGTATCTCCTTCAGCAGCTGCCTGAGAGGCGACAAGTCCACCACTTACGTCCGTCCATTCTTCTGCTACTTCTGTTTGTCCCAGGTTTCCACCATTAATATATTTGACTACACCATTTTCATCCGTAACTAGGACTCTATTAGCCAAATTGGCATTTCCTTGTTTAAGGCCTTCCAGTCTCAGCGGATCTTCAGAATCCACTACATGGAGTTTGTTAGTAGAAGAGGTGGTCCCTATTCCGACCTGATCTTCTTTTCCTACATACAGAATGGCCTTACCAGATCTGTTCAGGTTTACCAAAGGCTGATCCCCTCCCGTAACCTCAAGTACAGCATCAGGATTACTAGTCCCTATCCCTACTTTTCCAGTATCAGTTATGACCACTGGCTTCCCGTCAGGACCCAAGCGCTTAGCGTAAATGATGCCGTCTGAGGGATCATACACCCATTCTTCAACACCAGAACTACCACCTGAAGAAAGTGCACTTATTGGCATATATCTGACAACCCCAGAATCTGGATCGCATACCAAAACAGTAGTATCCTTACCAGACTGGAAAAGCTGTAATCTCTCGATCCGAATAGGATCTCTAGTTGGGCTATTGATATCGGGGATAATATGAAGGGTGTTCTTAGGATTTCGAGTCCCTATGCCTGTATTCTGGGAGTAGGCAGGAAGAACTGATATTATTCCCACAAGGAAGACTAACAGATTATGAGATAGAATGTGTCTCACGTCGCCAGGGGTATTTATACGATTTGACTTTATCGTAATAAAAATACCTACCCCTTCAGCACGACTCTACTCAATACAAATACACTTCTAACAGTTCATTTTGTAAGCTCGTCAGAAAAAACTAACAGACTGACTGACATATTCCCTTTCCAACTACTCCCATGCTCCTGTCCCAAGGCTTCTTACAGGCTCTCACTAAGGCTATAAACCAGCAGCCCTGACCTAAGCTTAGGTTCAAACCAGGTGGATTTTGGTGGCATGATCTCTTTGCTATCTGCGATGTCAAGAAGTTGGTCCATCTTCACTGGTGGGATGGAAAATGCCAGTTTCATTTCTCCAGCATCTACCCGCCTTTCTAATTCCTGTAATCCTCTGATACCACCTACAAAATCAATTCTCTTGTCTCTTCTAATATCTGTTATTCCCAGAACCGGGTTTATCACATATCTGTCAAGTACACTTACATCCAGTTTACTGATGACATCTTCTTTAGGAATAAACTCCTCTTTCAATGATAACTTATACCAGTTATTCTCCATGTAAAGTCCAAAGGTATAAGCCTCCTGTGGTTTAACCGCTTCTGTAGATTTAATGACCTGAAAATGTTCCTTAAGCTTTTCTATAAAGGCTCCACTGCTCGTACTCCCCAGGTCTGTTACCACTCTGTTATAATCCAGAATTTGTAGTTCCTCAGCGGGGAAGTGGACAGCCATAAAGTAAGGTACAGCAGCAGAGGTATTGCCTGCTTCTATTAAGCCCTTTCCGACTAAGGCAGCAGCAGCCGTACGATGATGCCCATCCGCTACATAGGTGGCAGGTACCTTGTGCGCAAAAAGTAGTTCTATTTCTTCAAGGGCATTCTGGTTCTGTATTTTCCAGATACGATGATAAATCCCATCATCAGCTTTGAAGTCATATACAGGATCACTCTGGATGACCGCCTGGATAATGGCATTAAGTTCAGGAACGCCTCTATAGGCAAAGAATACAGGTTCAGCCAGTATTCCAGAAGTTTTTATATGATCTATCCGATCTTTCTCCTTTACGGGTCTTGTTAACTCATGAATCTTGATCTTCCCATCAAAATATTCCTGAATAGAAGCGGCCCCTACTAAACCTGTTTGAACATGGCCATTCATTTCTAATTGATACACGTAATAACTGGCCACCTCATCCAGAAAAAAGACATCCTTTTCTATAAAGGCTTTCATGTTTTCTTTCCCTTTCTGGTAAACTTCTTCAGAATAGGGGTCAGTGCCTTCAGGGACATCTATCTCTGGCTTTACGACATGCAAAAAACTCAATGAATTATAAGCTGCCAATTCAGCAGCCTCTTTAGAATTCACCACATCATAAGGATAAGATGCAATTCGTTTGGCCAGGTTTTCCTGTGGTCTGTAGGCCTTAAAGGGTTTAATTATTGCCATGTGAAAGTAAAGGGTATGATTGTCAAGGCAATATTACACATATCAGGGAAATAAGTAGATACTTAGCTGAATCTAAATCAAGAAGAGGATGTTCTTTTCCTTTGCCAATGGGAAAATGAAGAAACGGAGTAATAATAAACTGATGGACCATTTCATATAATACCAATGGTAAAATTCCTGGTTTTTCGACTTTCCATAGCTTAATTGGATATTTCCCTTTTCCAACAGCCTGATACTCAACTCAAAAGGTTTGAAAATCAAAATTTCTACTTTAGTCAAATTCTTTTAAAAATAATACCTCAATCATAATTCCGTTCATTATAAATAGAAAACTGCTCAATCACACATTTACACCATTAAGTGTCTCTATGGCTTACAGAGGCATAATTTTGAGTTATTTAGCATTGTAAAATCGGCTTTCGACCGATATTATAATCCTCCGGCTAGTGGATTTACCTAAAAGGTTACATTTTAACGATAATTGCCATGCTCAAGAGAGGACAAGAAGACAACCAGATTACTTCCTATCTTCAAGAGCTTGAGAATAAAGAGCGTAAAAAGCGTTTGTTTTTGTTCTCAGGGATTGGAGTGGGGATAGTTGTCCTTTGTACAAGCATATTTTTGCTAATTTCCGGCTCTAAATTCCCAGCAGACAAAAGTCAGTCCAATGATACTGAGTTTGCAGAGGGAAAAATGGAAGAAGAGTTTACCTCTCAGTATGAGGTATTCAATGATGGCGCGTATTTCGCGGAAGGAGTCATCCTCAGCGATTATGATTCTTCCTCTGAAGGCGCCATTGAAGATTTTATAGAGGATCCATTTGGGGAGGATGATTTCCCTGAAGATGATTTTGCAGATAATGATCCATCCTTACGAGAATTTGAAGACCAGATAGACAGACCCACTGAAAATTCTGTCATCCCAGTAGCCGCAATTGAAAAAAAGAATCCTATAAGTGTTTCCCC
>JBCDBC010000042.1:0-12214 GCA_039184535.1 Bacteroidota bacterium
GAGGAAGTATAAGTAGTTCCATCACCCATATCCCAAACGAAGCTGACACCGTTCAAACTTTCATTGAGGGTTTGAATGTTAGCAGGATAATAGGCTCGATCTGTATCTAATGAGAAAGCAGCTAGCGGGAGGTTGTTGTAAACGGCCACTTGTACGCTGGCTGTATCCCCTGCACATCCTTCCTGAAATGGAATGACCCAAAACGCAGTACTGCCCTGTATACTGCTTGTAATTTGATCTCCTTGTTCTCCGGTACTCCAGAGATAGGTCTCTCCACCAGTAGCCAGTAAGTCAAAATCTTCATCAGGGCATACTTCCAGGAAGCCAACGACATCTGCCACAGGCTTGGCTCTTACTTCTATGAGCAGGCTTGCACTATCTACACAGCCAAATGGATCTATACCGATTACTGTGTATCTGGTATCAGTGGAAGGCGAGGCAAGGATGCTTGCCTGATCATTGTTGTTGATTCCGACATTGGGAGTCCATCTGTATATGCTTGCACCAGATGCTGAAATGAGAACTTCATCCTCTTCACAAATCACCTGATTTTCACTTACTGTGATGACAGGTAAAGGATTAACTGTCACTTCTACGGAATCTTCATTGGAACATCCCAGGTTATCTGTGAGGGTGAGTCTGAACACCTGGCTGTTAGTAAGAGAAGCTACAGGCGTAGGACTAGTCGCATCAGAAAGGAGGTTAGCTGGGCTCCAGACAAAGTCTCCTATCCCGTTAGCTACCAACTGGGCTTGTTCTCCAAAGCAAATACTCTGGTCATTCCCTGCATCTACAATTGGCTTAGGGTTGACCGTAATAAATACACTATCTGTATCTGTACAGTTATGGATGTCAGAAACGGTAACTGAATACCATCCCCCAAAGGCTTCGCTAAGGACTGGATCAAATACAGCCGCATCGTCTAAACCTGTAGCAGGGCTCCATGAATAGAAGGTTCCCCCACTAGCTTCTAATCTGATAGATTCTCCTTCACAATAACTGGTATCCGGGCCTGCATTAGCTTCTGGATTAGGGAGAATATTCACAAACATGAAATCATCATCCTGGCATCCATTATCATCTATGACTGTCAGAATGAAAGCACTGGTATCTCTTGGAGTAGCTAATGGATTGGCAATAGTTGGATCTGAAAGAAGATTCTCTGGTTTCCAGGAGTAGGTGGTTCCTCCACTACCTTGAAGTAAAGTGCTGGCACCAGGGCATATCTGCTGATCTTCACCGGCATTAGCTATGGGTAGGGCGTTAACGGTAAGAGACACTTCGGCTGTATTTATACATCCATTGACGTCCTGTACACTTACCCGGTAGGCGGTAGTCGCATCGGGAGAGGCCATGGGGCTGGCTACACTAGCATTTGATAAGCCAGTTGCTGGGCTCCAAGCGTAGATATCGCCACCACTGGCTTGCAAAGAAATGCTATCTCCTACACATATGCTGGTATCCGAGCTTACTGTTGCTACGGGTAAGGCAAATACATTGACAAACACACTGTCTACATCTTCACATTCATTCACATCCTTTACAGTAAGCCTATACCACCTGCTCTGATCAGTGAAAATATTTGGAGAAGGTGAGGCCGGATCATCTATATCTATGGCAGGACTCCAGTCATAGCTTACTCCGCCACTGGCCTGTAGAATAACTGATTCTCCAGAACAGTAGCTGGTGTCTGCTCCTGCGTTTGCCACAGGATTAGGAACCACCCTAACTTGTATGCTATCCTCATCCGTACATCCATTGGTATCAGTTATGGTTAGCTGATAAGTGGTACTGCTTGTGGGGGTAGCCACTGGGTTTTGAATGCTGGCATCCGAAAGACTAATAGCAGGAGACCATGTATACGTAATTCCACCAGATGCTAGCAGCAAGGCAGAACTCCCTTCACATATCTGTTGATCATCTCCGGCATTAGCTACAGGAAGCTCATTAACAGTAATGGTGACATCCTCTGTATTTTCACAGCCGTTCACATCTGTTACCATCACCTGGTAGGTAGTTGTGGTAGCTGGTGAAGCCATCACCATAGGCGTACTTACACTACTTAGGCCTGATGTAGGAGACCAGGTAAACTGATTCCCTCCTCCTGCGGCTAGCATAACACTATCCCCCGCGCAAATGGCTGTGTCAGGAGTAAGTCCTATATCTGGTAGAGGATTAAGCTGTATGTTAACACTATCTGTAGCTGTACATCCTTCAGCATCTGTAACTGTAAGTGTATATGTTCGAGTTTGGGTAGGAAGGACCGCAGATGTGTAGGAGGAAGGATTAACCAGTCCATCTGCAGGTGACCAGGAAGGTGTTCCGTTTCCGCTAGCCTGCAATCTGATGAAATTCCCTTCACAGACGCTGGTATCAGGTCCCGCTTCTGCTAATGGCTCAGAAACGAAGACGGTAACCGTATCAAATCTTTTGAACCCACAGAAGTCTGTAACCTCCAGGAAATAAGTGGTAGTCGTATCAGGCGTAGCAACCGGATTAGGAATAGCGCCACTATTTAAGCTGGCGGCTGGAGTCCAGGAAAAAGTATTCCCGGAACCACTTCCTCCATCTAACTGGACATTTTCTCCCTTACAGATGGTAGTATCAGTTAATTCTTCCGTAAAAGAAACGTACTTGAGACAAAAATTATGGACATTACTCAGCCCACCAGTTGCGGCAGTAAAGCCCCAAAACACTTCGGGATTTCCGCCAAATACATCATTGACAAGATCTCGGTTAGCTGTTACTCTCAGGATACAATCCACATACACAGAAAGCTCCTGGCTGACTGAATTCCAGTTGATCCTCACGCTATGGATTAAGCCATCTTCGGCATTGTCTACGCCAGGGATGATTCTTACCGGACCCGCCATATTAGCAGTATTAAAGTGGAATCCTGCTCCTTCTTTCATGATAGCAACATGATCATAGGGAGGATCTCCTCTATCTACATTTTCATAGGTATCAAATTCTACCGCTACTGAAGGAACAATTCCGCCATAGCCCAGGTCCAGACCAGCACTCCCTAAATTGGTGTTGAGCGGCTGAAGGACAAAGGCCATTCCGTCAGCACCATTAGCATCTTTGTTTCCGAGGAAAATATCCAGATAGACATCAAAGGATTTACTGATATCTACCTTTTCCTGGTACCATACTGAACCTACTGAAAAGGTCTCGTCTCGGGTGAGGACAAAGCAGTCTGGAGTGATTTGAGCGGCATCTCCATTGAGCTGGTACTGACCATAGATATCTTTGACCCAGAATAAGGTCAAAAGGATGGTTAGGCGATAAATTTGGTTGAGCGAGGGATAATACTTCATTTCTTGCTAGCGTAAGTATCCGAAGTGAAAACGTTTATGCTATGAGGATATTCTTTTTTCAAAGAATTCTTCATGGTAATTTAGCCAGATGAATCAACCCTTAGTGCTCATCTATTTACATAAATCAAGCCATATATTCAGACCCTTACACCTCTTTTGGGTCACTCTTATATGCTTTCTTACTTCTGTTAATGTAACTAATGCCCAAAAGGTAGATAGTCTTCTCTTTCAAACTTTGGAAGCGGAAAATATCATGGGACTGGAACTGGATCAGGAAGAAAGAGCATTAATGCAGAAATCCCTCAAAAGCCAGAAAGAAGATTATGAAGCCTTACGGAAAGTACATCTTCCTAATTCTGTCATGCCTTCCCTTTTGTTCAATCCGATTCCCCAAGGATTCAGCTTTCCTGCTGCTACCCCCATGAAACTGGACTTACCTTCAGAGGTGGAATTGCCGGAAGATAGAGAAGAGCTGGCTTTCTATTCTGTGGGAGAATTAGCCTATCTCATCAAAAACAGGGAAATCACCTCTCTGGAACTCACTCGGCTTTACCTAAACAGACTCAAAAAATATGGAGATACGCTTCAGTGTGTCATCACAGTAACTGAAGAACTGGCCCTTTCTCAAGCGAAACAGGCCGATGAAGAAATAGCAGCTGGGAAATATAAAGGGCCTTTACATGGCGTTCCCTATGGCGTGAAGGACCTACTATCAGTTGAAGGATATCCTACTACTTGGGGAGCGGCTCCTTATCAGAAACAGGAATTAGCTGAGACTGCTACTGTGGTCAAAAGATTGACTGAAGCAGGTGGGGTGCTGGTAGCTAAACTTAGCATGGGTGCTCTGGCATGGGGAGATGTATGGTTTGGAGGAAAGACTAAAAATCCATGGAATCTCTCTCAGGGGTCTAGCGGTTCGTCTGCTGGTTCTGCTTCTGCTACGGCTGCTGGTTTGGTGGGCTTTAGCATAGGAACCGAAACGCTAGGCTCTATTGTTTCTCCTTCTACCCGCTGTGGCAACAGTGGTCTTCGACCTACTTATGGTAGAGTGAGTAGACATGGCGCCATGGCCCTAAGCTGGAGCATGGATAAAATAGGACCTATTTGCAGATCAGCCCAGGACTGTGCCTTGGTGTTTGAGGCCATAAATGGGCCTGACATTATAGATCCCACCCTTTACGAGGTAGGGTTCTCTTACCAGGAAGAGATTGACTGGAAATCCTTTAAGGTAGGCTATGTGAAGGAATGGTTTGAGGACAAACATAGGTGGAAAAAGCAGGACAGCCTGGCGTTAGAAACGTTGCGAAGCCTCGGAGCGGATTTACAAGAAGTGAAGTGGGATATAGACCTTCCTGTTTCTGCCATGAACCTTACCTTATCAGCAGAAGCTGCAGCGGCTTTTGATGAACTTACACGCTCCAATAAAGACAGCTTGTTGGTGAGGCAGATAGAAAATGCCTGGCCTAATGTTTTTCGAGCGGCCCGCTTCATTCCGGCGGTAGAGTACATACAGGCCAACCGTATCAGGACTTTGCTGGTTCAAGAGGTGCATGAGTTGATGAAAGCATATGACGTGCTGGTAGTTCCTTCCTATGGAGGAAACCAGCTCACAGTTACCAATCTGACAGGACATCCATGTGTAGTGGTTCCCTCTGGCTTTAGGGAAGATGGGACACCAGTAAGCATAAGTTTTCTGGCCAATCTGTTTGAAGAAGGGAAGGCACTCTCTCTGGCACATGCCTTTCAGGAGGCGACAGATTTTGAAGATAGAATCCCTCCTTTATTTATTCATTCTGACTGAGTATTCTTTTGAGTATACAAGACATATCACTTGCAGATTATCACTATGAGCTACCTGAGGAGAGAATAGCTCAATACCCCCTTGCCCAAAGGGATGAGTCTAAACTCCTTACCTACAGAGATGGGAAGATTGACCACAGACATTTTTTTGATCTTCCGGGTATAATACCTGAGAAAAGCCTTCTGGTCTTTAATGACGCCAGGGTCATTCCTGCCAGAATCTTTCTCCAGAGAAAAACAGGTGCCAGAATAGAAGTCTTTCTCCTAAATCCCCATACTCCTTCAGAAGTCCAACAATCTATGCAGGCCAAAGGGACTTGCGTCTGGCACTGCCTCATTGGCAAAAAGAAAAGGTGGAAAGAGGGAGAAGTCCTGGAAAAAGAATGGATAGAGGATGGGATCACCTACCAGATACAGGTAAGCTGGTTTGATAGGGAGAAAGATTATGTAAAACTGGAATGGGAGCCGGAAGATCTGTCTTTTGCTGAACTGGTGGAGAAAATCGGGAATCTCCCCTTGCCTCCCTATGTCGAAAGAGAGGTGGAGGAGGTAGATTATGAGCAATACCAAACAGTATATGCCAAACAAGCTGGAGCCGTAGCAGCCCCTACAGCAGGCCTACATTTTACGGATAGGGTGTTGGTGAATCTTTCAAACAAAGGGATCTCCTCCACCTACGTCACCCTACATGTGAGTGCAGGCACCTTTCTGCCAGTACAGGAAGACAAGGTGGTTAATCACCCTATGCATGAGGAGCAGATCAGTCTGTCCAAGGAACATCTTCAGACGCTAATCAAACATTTGGGTAGTACCATACCTGTTGGGACTACCAGTATGCGGCTCATAGAATCTTTCTTTTGGCTGGGAGTGATGGCAGGAGAGAATCCGGAAATGCTGAATCAGCCACTTCCTTTGGTGGAAAAACTCATCCCATATACCTTCAAGGATAGGGAGTTTGATAAGAAGCAGGTACTTGAGACGCTATGGGAAACCATGGATAAAAAGCATCTGAATTTCATTCGAGCCAGAACAGAAATCATGATTTTACCGGGTTATCAGTTTCAACTAAGTAATGGATTGATCACCAATTTCCATATGCCGGGAACTACCTTAATCCTGCTCGTAGCTGCCCTGATAGGGGAAGACTGGAGAGAGGTTTACCAACAAGCGCTTACTCATGAATATCGCTTTCTGAGCTATGGTGACTCATCCTTACTTCTTCCAGGATAAATCTTGCCTAACGATTTTGTATCTTGCACATACCAGAGAAAAGAAAAATAAATGAAAAGGATATACACGTTAATTCTCCTATCTACTCTGTTAGGGAATTCTTTATTTCTTCAGGCTCAAGACTACACCACACTGCCTGAATTTCAAATTTCTCAGGAAGAAATAGCCTCACATGTATTCTTTTTGGCCTCAGATGAGCTGAAAGGGAGAAGGACGGGAGAAGAAGGGAATAATGTAGCTAGTAGGTATATAGCTGAGCAGTTTAGGTCCTACGGACTGAAAACACCTCCCGGGCAGGATACCTACTTCCAAACCATAGAGTTTGAGAAAAAAATGGCTATGGGAGAAAGCAGAATAGAAACTGAAGCTGGAGGGATAGATGCCACTACTTGTGTGATGCTGAATGGGGATAAAATTAATTCTGAAGGAGAACTGGTGTTTGTGAAGAATGGATGGGTAGATGAGGAGAAAGATATAGATGATTACAAAGGGCTGGATGTCTATGGAAAAATCGTACTGGCCCAAGTAGGAATTCCCGGTGAGACCAGTATACGTAAAATGCTTGCTGCTTCTGCCAAAAAGAGAATTCTGGCTGAGGAAAAAGGAGCCATAGCCTTAGTAGAGGTTTACAGGGAAACCTATCCCTGGAGGTATATTTCCAGAGCTATAGGGTCTGGAAGAATGAGTGTAAAAGAGCCCGATCAGCTTATTTCAAGTCTTCCCCACTTCTGGGTAAATAATCAGGATCAGCAGCAAAGTGACAAATTGGTTGATGGAAAAGAAGTCCATATTAAAGGAGATGGACTGGAGAAAAGTAGTAAGTATTCTAATAATGTCATAGGAATCATAGAGGGGAATAGCCTGCAGAAAAAGGATGAGTATATGGTACTGACAGCCCATTTTGACCATATAGGAATAAGTAAGCCGAGTGAGGCAGGAGGAGACAGCATTAACAATGGTGCCAGAGACAATGCCATGGGCGTAGCAGCCCTTCTGACGGCTGCTAAAGCTTTACAGGAAAAGAAGCCAGCTAGGTCTATCATAGTCATGGCGCTTACTGCCGAAGAAATAGGATTGATTGGGAGCCAATATTATGTAGATCACCCACTTATCCCTCTGAACAAGACGGTGTTCAACCTCAACTCTGATGGTGCAGGCTATACAGATACTACACTGGTAGCTATCATGGGTTATGATAGAGTTGGCGCTAAAGAAGAATTTGACTTGGCCTGTGAGCGCTTGGGGGTAAAACCATTTGCAGATCCAGCACCTGAACAGAATCTCTTTGATAGATCAGATAATGTCTCATTCGCCAGGAAAGGCATACCTGCGCCTACCATTTCTCCCGGATTTGAGGCTTTCACCCATGAGCTTATGCAACATTATCACAGTACTTCTGATGAAGCAGAGAGCCTTAACCTGAACTATGTAGCTACATTTGCCAGAACTTTTGCCCATGCCGCCAGACTGATCGCAAATAAGGATCTAACTCCCCGTTGGGTGGAGGGAGATAAGTATGAGGAAGTCTCCAAAGAGCTGTATCAGTTGGAGTAGGGGAGAAGAAGCTGATCCGGTAACTATTAGAAACATTTTCCAAGCTGGCTCGGTACTTCAGTATCGAGCTAGCGTGCATTCCCATTTATATCTACAGAGGTATCGCGTGTCTGGAAAAAGTTATTTATTCGAGACATATAATGTCTGAAATATTTCAAGATGTCTGGAATATAGTCTATATTTAAGACAGAAAGTGTCTGGAATATGTATATATATGAAAGGGAAGGCTGGCCAAATTTCATTTGGGATGAGGTGCAGGTCTTAGGTTTCTTATCAGAAGTTAGGCATCAGCAGGGGCTGCTTCTCGGTAAGATGAGAAGCTTAGGGTTTGATCTACAGGACCAGGCAGTGCTTGAGACCATTACTCTTGATGTAGTTAAGTCCAACGAAATAGAGGGAGAAAACATGGCTACGGATGAAGTAAGGTCTTCCGTAGCCAGAAAGCTTGGCCTTGAGTTGGATACAGAGGTACATGTAGGTAGGTATACAGAGGGAGTGGTAGAGATGATGCTTGACGCCACTCAAAAATATGCAGCCTCCCTAAGTGAGGAAAGAATATGTGGGTGGCATGCTGCCCTATTTCCTACGGGATATAGCGGCATAAATAAGATCACCGTAGGAGCTTGGAGAAAAGGGACAAAGCCTATGCAGGTGGTCTCCGGCAGTATGGGAAGAGAAAAAGTGCATTTTATAGCGCCCGGATCAGATAGTGTGCCTTATGAAATGGAAGAATTTCTTGCATGGGCTCAAGAAGAAAGCGGAATAGATAATCTCATTAAAGCAGCCATAGCCCATATATGGTTTGTGACCATTCATCCATTTGATGATGGAAATGGAAGAATTACACGGGCCATATCTGATTTATTTCTGGCTAGATCTGATGAGAGTCCACAGCGATTTTATAGTATGTCAGCCGCTATTCTTGAGAAAAAAAAGAGCTATTACCGAATACTTGAGCATACACAAAAGGGGGATATAAATATTACGGAATGGCTCATATGGTTTTTGAAGCGGTTGAAAGAAGCCATACAATCATCAGAGGAAAAGTTGTACTCCGTTTTATACAAGGCCCGCTTTTGGAAGCTATTCTCACAAACAAGACTTAATGATCGGCAGAGGCTCATGGTCAATAAACTTCTTAATGGCTATGAAGGGATCATCAGAACAAGTAAATGGGCTAAGATTACTGATTGTTCCGAAAAAACGGCCCTCCGGGATATTGAGGATCTGATAGAAAAAGGGATCATGAAAAAAGGAGAAGCCGGCGGAAGAAGTACTTCCTATGTGCTTGTTGAGCTGGAATAGTGCCAGGTAGTCTCATTCTTGCTTAACATAGTGGACTCAAGGTGTATTAATGGACCGGCTGCTTGATCTGCCGAAGGATTTGAGAGCTGGATAATTCCCTGCGCTAGTTTGGGTAGATTTTTGTCTTCAATTAGTTTGCTACCTCAGTGCCGAGTTACCCTAGAAAACAATCAATCACTGTGTTCATAGAAATCTTCCCATTCAGCAGAAATTGGAAAAATTCTCTTGTAAGCGGCTTTGTCTCTTAAGGAAGTAAAATACTCATGCCAGGAGATCAAATACTCCTCTCCTGACCCCATACCCCAAAACATATCAAAATGACTAATATGAGGAAATGCTACCCAAGGGGGTAATATTACATCTGGATCAGGATTGATCGCTATGAGCTCTTCTCGTATTTCCATGAGAATAACTCCCAACATATTCAAACCAGTACCATCTCCGCCATCCGCCCAATAGGAATCATTAGAGGTATGCTCAACAAGTTTTTTATCTCCAGTTTGTAATATTTTCTTCTTCAATTCAGGAGATTGGAAAAACTTAGCTCTGACAGCTACTCGCATAACCTCATCTTTTGCAGACTCCCAGTCAGACCTTAGCGGGTTGGATCTTTTCCGTCCTTCATTGGCAGCATCCATGGGAGAGGAGAGCATCCGAATACGATCTTGCAGATCAAAATCATTAAATTTCTTCGCTTGAAAGTAGTGCTCAACCGTAGGCCAGAAAAAGCTTTCTAATAAGATGGGATAAGGAGCAAAATTTGAAAAGAAGCCATACTCTTCTTTTACTCGGTAGAACTTGATAACATCCTTCATGATTGGCTTATAGTTAATATTTTTTCTTGTGATGTATGGATTTTGTATTGATTATTCCCCCCCGCGCCTGAGGCCGTGCTTCGACTGAAAATGACCGTCAGTTGATTCCGCAAAGTTGTTAACAAGAAATACCCCTCACCTCAGCCCTTAAGCACCAGCCTTCTCCTCACGAAATCCCATCAAAAGCCTGTTCTAAATCTGCTATAAGGTAGGCAGGGTCTTCCAGCCCTACATAGAACCTGATAAAGTTCCATGGAAGCGTAGTCTCAGCATAATTGGCAGACTGATATAAGGTGCTGATAGGAAAAATAAGAGACTCATATCCGCCCCAACTACAAGCCATCAGAAAAGTCTGTAGGGCATTACAAAAAGCATCTACCTTGTCTATGCTATCCACCTTTAGTTCTATGGAGAATTGACCTCCCGCCTGCTTCATTTGCTGCTTCGCCAACTCATACTGAGGATTGTCAGTGAGAAATGGGTAGTAGACCTTATCCACCAATGGATGGCTTGCCAGATATTCCACAATCTTGGGGGTGGTTTCAGCTACGCGCTGCATACGTAAGGGAAGCGTCCTAATCCCTCTCATCAGAAGCCATGCGTCATGAGGAGAAAGGATGGCGCCTATGGTCATGTACTCTGACTGGAAGATCTTCTCCGCTATTTCTCGTGAAGTACATAACGCTCCCGCAATCACATCACTATGCCCACTCAGGTACTTGGTAGCTGAATGTATCACGATGTCTATGCCCATTTCTATGGGATTCTGGTTGATGGGACTGGCATAGCTGTTGTCGCAAATAGTTCTTATCCCATGCTTCTTGGCTATGGATGCTACAGCTGTCAAGTCCTGCAGCTCAAAGGTCATGGAGTTGGGGCTTTCCAGAATCAGTAGCTTTGTATTCTCCTCAATGGCAGCTTCATAGTTAGTCGCTACGGTTCCATCAATGAAGGTATGAGATACTCCATACCTGGAAAGAAGCTTAATCAGCAACTTTCCTGTCCAACTATAAGGCTTCTGGACGCAGACTACATGATCCCCTTGCTGTACCTGACTCATGACCGCGGCAGCCATGGCAGCACTTCCACTTCCGAAAAGCAGGCACTCTTCAGCTTTTTCCAGGGCGGCTAGTTTCTCACGAAGGACAGCTACCGTAGGGTTATGCCCACGTGTGTAAAAGGGTACGTCCATTTCGTGGGTGAGTGCGCGACGCATCTCAGCCACGGTGTTGAAGGCAAAATTACTGCTGTAGTAAATAGGTGGGTTTACCGCTCCCAATACCTGATCCCTATCTTCCCCCAAATGGGTGAGAATATGTGAGTAGTCTTCCATGATAATATTACTTAAGCAAAAATCTGACAGAGGAGAGAATGAAAACTTGGCGTCTTAGCGGCTTTGCGTGACATTCCTTCGCGCTAAGCCACAAAGACGCCAAATAGGAGATCAATTACTTTACTGCGATAACTGAAATCTCCACATTTACCCCTTTTGGAAGTCCGGCCACTGCCACGGTTTCTCTAGCGGGATAAGAGCCTTCAAAGAAGCTACCGTATATCTTGTTGATGGTCGCAAAATCATCCATGGTAGCCAAAAAGATGGTGGTCTTCACTATGTTCTCAAAGCCTAAACCAGCTTCTTCCAGAATGGCTTGTAGGTTTTTCATGACCTGATGCCCTTCTTCTTCCAGGTCATGGGTAATAAGGAGCCCACTCTCAGGATTAATGGCTATCTGTCCGGAAACGAACAACATGCCGTTGGCCATGACAGCCTGATTATATGGGCCTATGGGTGCAGGTGCTTGCGAAGTATTAATAGTAGATTTCATGTGCTAAAAACTAGGATTTATTAGGTCTTAACCAGCCGAATAACCACCGACCGATTTTCTTTTGTTTCTCGTAAAAGTACTTGAATTTCCCAAAAATGAAGGCATATCCTAGAAGGAGAACCTGATAAATGGGCGTAATCAATAAAATGTAGCCGAGTACATATTGCCAGGTTCCTTTAGTAAAGCCTGTCAGGGGCATGATCCATTTGGGGAATATAGCTGCTGTGGTCCCTGTTACAGCAAATACTACCAGTATGATGCTATAATCCCAGACTTTCTTCCACTTTTCTTGCTGCATACTACAATGTTAGGGAAGTTGAAGTGAATACAAAAGGAAAATTTGAGACAACTTTATGGAATTTCA
>JBCDBC010000043.1:0-12212 GCA_039184535.1 Bacteroidota bacterium
GCAGCCATAGCGCTGGCACAGGGAAAAAAGGTAGAAGATATTTTTCCTTACTATCAAGCTGCTAATAAGTATCAGCCATTTCCATATGCCTACATCAATGGCGCAAACCTTCTATGGGTAAGCGGATATCAAACCAATGCTACTGAGTTTTTACAGCAAGCCAAGAGTGATCACCCTCATATTTACACTAACCTGGGAAGGTATTATGCCTTGCGCCAGCAAGCTGACTCTGCCATTATGTCCTTCAAAAAGGCTCTCCTCCAGGATCTGAATCTGGGATCTGCCTATGCTAATATGGCCCATCTCTATGAGCAGGAAGGAAAGCAAGCTGAAGCTGACGAATTCTATCAGGCTGCATATGAAGTTTCTCCAACAAACCAGTCGGTACAGATTAATTCTTTGTACTACAGCCTGTTACGTGAGAAAGAATCTATTTCTATAGAAGCTGATACCACTCAGCCATATTTACTACACAATCTGGCCTTAGCTGCTTTAAGGTCTGGAAATACGGAAAAGGCTTTCTCCACCCTGTCCCAAAGTTCTGATGAGAACCTTTCTCTGGAGAGTTTACTCCTGAAGGCCTGGCTGGAATTTGAATCTGATTCTCTGGATAAATCTCTCAGTAGGTTTACCTTTTATACAGAAAGCTACCCGAATGATGCTACACCTGCTTTCATGAAAATGGGGCACCTATATTTCAAACACCACAACCCTGAGATGGCCAGACTGCTCTACCAAAAAGCGGGAGAATCAGGTGATCCCTATGGCTATCTGATGGAAGCCCTGATGCTGCTGGACACTCAGCAGGCAGATTCTGCCTATTTCAAGCTGGTGGCATTGAGATCAGCCCATGAAGAATTATATGAGCCTATAGCTAAGGAGGTGGCTATGCTATTAAAGGCCTATAGCCAAGGAGATGAAACTTACGCTGCTACGGAATGGGATCTTTCCACCTTAACGAGAGATGAAAATATCAGGATTAGCCTGTATGCTGATAGTGTGGACCAGTTCAGTACAGCCTTAAATAATTTTAGAAGCATCCTTGAGAATGATTATAGCTTCCCTGTCCCTTATGTGGAAATGAGCAAGATATATCAGCGCTACCAGAACCCGGAAGCAGAAACGGTCATCTTGAACGGACTGGAAAGTACTGCTCAGCATCCTGAGTTACAGCTTCAGCTAGCTTCCGTATATGTGCAAAGCATGAAAATGGCTAAAGCAGATTCTCTCTTGAGACTGTTACCGGATTCTCTCATATCTTCTTCAGACTTTATCCACGCAAAAGCCCTCGTTTCTTTATCCCAAAAGGATACTACTGCTGCTTATACTTCCCTGGAGGAATTCCATACTGAACATCCTCTGGAAAAAGGAACCATTCTACTTATGGCGGAGATTCTATATGCTCAGGAAAATTATGACCAGGGCATCATTCTCATGAACCATGCCATAGGATATAATACAGAGGTACCAGAATTCTGGTATTACTATGGCTTATTCTCAAAAGGCTTTGGAATGGTAGAGGATGTAGACTTTGCGCTGGAAAGAGTAGAAGCCCTCAGTAAGAATGACACATTCTTATCTCTAGCCAGAGACCAATTGAAGATAGAGGTAATCGAAGAATAATTCTCATAGGACGATCTACAACCCTATCTCACAGATCATGCACTATTAAGTTGGATTCTCTTAGTATATTGATATTACATAATTACCCGCATGGAAGCAGTCATTCAACTTAGACACATCAGGAAAACCTATCAAATGGGAAAAGTAGAAATTCACGCCCTACGTGATGTTTCTCTGGACATAGGTAAAAATGAATACGTAGCTATTATGGGGCCTTCCGGTTCCGGTAAGTCTACCATGATGAACGTCCTGGGGTGTTTGGACAGCCCTTCAGAAGGGGACTACTTTCTGAACGGTACCAATGTGAGTAATATGGATGATAGCGAACTCGCCTTCATCAGAAATAAAGAAATTGGCTTCGTATTCCAGACTTTTAACCTACTTAAGCGCTCCACTGCCTTAGATAATGTGGCTCTCCCACTAGTGTACGCCGGTCTAAGTAAAAGTGCCAGACATGAAAGAGCAGAGGAAGTACTGGCAAGTGTAGGTCTGGGAGACAGGGTACATCATAAACCCAACGAACTTTCAGGTGGTCAGCGTCAGCGTGTAGCTGTAGCCAGAGCGCTGGTAAATAGTCCTTCCATCATCTTAGCCGATGAGCCTACTGGTAACCTGGACACCAAAACTTCCTATGAAATCATGGAACTGTTTGAGAACCTACATCAGGCAGGAAATACCATCATCCTGGTTACGCATGAGGAAGACATTGCTCAGCATGCCCAGAAAATAGTGCGCCTAAGAGATGGTGATATTGAGAAAATCACTGAGAATGAAAGGCGTATAATAGCTACAGGGGCTCCTCACTAGCCTAAAACGCTGCTTCATACAGATGAGATAACATCAGAAAACGATTCCACTGTCCAGAGAAGCAGTCCTTTGGTACGCTATCCAGGCATCTCGAAATGTATAAGCAAGACTTACAGGATGTCTGCAACAATGTTGCAAACATCCTATCTTTTTTCCTAATTGTAATTGGAAAGAAATAGTAGGGCATCTATGACCCAATTGTTCATATTATTTTTCTCCAAAGCTTAAATTTGATTTATCAATAAGCTCGTTATTCCAGCTCTCCGTTTTGTTTTCATCTTTCAATTAATATTTCAATTATGATCCGTTGGATATTAGGAATCAGCATGATTTTGATTGTGGCTTGCCAAAGTAGTGAACCAGATCCTAAAATGAAGCTTGCGTTTGAGGAGCATGAAGCAGGTCTTCTCGTGTATGATTCCCTGAAAAATGTGCTAGGTAGTATTCAAGTAGACTCTTTAGTGGCTGAAGACCAACAAAAGTTGGCAGAACTACAGGAAGCCAGTACTCAGTGGGAGGCCAGTGTGGTAGAAGTCCCTGGATTTGAACACGCACATAATCACGATCATGAGCACGGACATGATCATGACCACGATCATAGTCACGACCACTCGAACGATAACCTAAGTGATCTTCCACCAGCAGAAATGTTAGAGCTTCAGCAAGCACTTAAAAAAGAAGCGCAGCGTCTGCTAGGTGAAGCGAGAGAACTTGCAGCTAAATCAGCTCCTTCTTCACTGTAGAAATTAATTCTATGAAATATTGGCTTCTTCTATTTATGGGTCTGTGGGGAACTACTTCCCTTGCACAGATCCATGTAGAGTGGCTCCAACTAGGCGAAGTGAACTTCATTCAGGAAATGGATTTACCTTCTGGAAGAGTAGTAGACCGTCCCATCTTTGATGAGTCTCTTACCACCATAGAAGATCAGTCTGTAAAAATCACTGGGTATATTCTTCCGCTAGATGTTTCAGGAGAAATTTATGCCCTTTCTCGCTATCCCTATGAAGCCTGCTTTTTTTGTGGAGGAGCAGGGCTGGAAACGGTTATGAATGTATGGTTTGCAGAACCGGATCAGGATTATAAGCTTGACCAAGTAGTGACCCTTCAAGGGATACTACGGTTTAACAGAGATGGAAATAGCTTAATCTATCTCCTGGATAAAGCCAGGGAAGTAAAGAATTAGCTCCAAAGATTGGCTATGCCCTAGGTAAGACAGTCTTCACATTGGCCTACCAGTAATAACTGGGCTGAATCTACCTTATGATTAGAGACTGAAGGAATGGAAAAATCTGTATCCAGACAGATGGTCTTTCCACACTTTTCACAATGAAAGTGTGGATGCACCTGTGCGCTATTTTCAGAATAACATTCTTTACTTACGGCATACCATTTTCTCCCACTCCTCCCAATAAAGGAATGTAGTGTCCCGTGATCTTCTAATCTTTTCAGAATCCGATACACAGTAGTTCTGTTCATTTCATCACTTACTCCCTCTATCAGATCAACTACGGATATAGCGGCATTGGTGTCCTCAAACATATTGAGGATTCGCTTTACCAATTTTGTTTTTCTGATAGCTGTCATGGTATAAACTTATTGCAACGATGTTGCATTTACAAATAGATCGTATATTTTTGCAACATGATTGCATATAATTCCGCTTTATGATCCAAATACAAAACGCATCTAAATCGTTTAAAGGCACGCCTGCTGTCCAAGACCTAACACTGGATGTAGGTAATGGAGAGATCTTCGGTCTTTTGGGAGCTAATGGAGCTGGAAAATCTACTACCATCAATATGCTGCTGGGGTTTCTCAGTCCAGATTCAGGCAGTGTGCAAATCAAGGGTATGGACAGCACACACAAAACTCAGGAAGTCCAAAATCTCATTGGATATATTTCTGAAAATGTGAGTTTATACCCCTATTTATCCGGCCTTGAAAACCTGGATTATTTTTGTCGTTTGGCTGGCTTGAATTACTCTAAAGGTGATCTTCAGGAAATTCTTTCCACTTGTGGCTTACAAGAAGATGCCCAACAAAAAAGGGTAGCTGACTATTCTAAAGGAATGCGGCAAAAGGTAGGGATAGCTATCGCTTATGCGAAGAAAGCCGAGGTATATCTACTAGATGAACCGGCTAGCGGATTAGATCCTCTAGCCAGCAATGAGCTATCAGCCTTACTCAAAAAATTGGCAGCAGAAGGCGCCACCATCCTCATGGCTTCACATGATATTTTCAGGGTCAGAGAAGTTTGTGATCGTATCGGGATTCTCAAAAAAGGAAGTTTGGTAAAAGAACTGAGCAGTGAAGAGGTAAGTGCCAATGAACTAGAGAATCTGTACATATCATACATGAAAAATTAAGCAGACTATGTGGCAAATCATCAAAAATGAATGGTGCGCATTAAGTCGAAGTAAGGCTTTTCTTGGAATCAGTATTGGGGTGCTTCTGGTGCTGTTGATGTCTGTATGGTTAGGAAACAGGCAGACTAATGAGCAAAGAGGTAGATATACCTTAGCCAAAAACCAGCTTCGTCAGCAATGGGAAAATATTGATGCCATGAACCCACATGGTGCTGCCCATTATGGGACCTATGTGTTCA
The DNA here is from genome assembly GCA_039184535.1 of Bacteroidota bacterium. Taxonomy (GTDB): domain Bacteria; phylum Bacteroidota; class Bacteroidia; order J057; family J057; genus JBCBKZ01. The sequence goes on from JBCDBC010000043.1 coordinate 5,039, forward strand.
AGCCTACGAACTTATTGAGTAGCCTGGATGATGGCGTGAATAGTATTACCGGAAACGTACTGAGAGTGGAAGGCCATGTCCAGAATGAAATCGTGCATTCTGAAGCTTCTCAAATGCAGTTTATTTCCAAGTTTGGTAAGCTAAAAAGTTCTCTTCTGCTCCAATATGTCCTTCCACTACTCCTGCTATTTCTAGCTTTTAATAGTGTGAGTAGCGAAAAAAATAGTGGTAGACTCAAACTACTCATCTTACAAGGAGCCAAGCCATCAGAATTATTGTGGGGAAAAACCCTGTCAGTCTGGTTGTACGGTATGGCGGTCTTAAGCTTCACCATACTCGTATATGCCTTGTTTAACCTGTCAAATGTAGATGCTGAGGTAGCCAATAGAACCCTCTACTTCTATTTGTCATATGCTTTATACTACTTCGTGGTAAGTGGTTTGACGGTATTTTTTTCTGCTCGTTGGCAGAATGCTACTGTGGCGCTCACGTCTATGTTAGGTATCTGGATTCTGTGGACCATCTTCTTGCCTAATATCTTATTGAGTTCCGTGGAGAAATGGCATGAGCTCCCGAGCAGAAATACTTTTCAGGCGGCCATGAAGGAAGACCGCTCTAAAGGAATTGATGGACATAATCCTGCTGATGAAAGAGGAGCAGAACTGGAAAGACAAACATTAGAAGAATATGGTGTAGATAGCCTGTCCCAACTTCCCATTAATTTTGACGGATTAGTGATGCAAGCGGATGAAGAATATGGTAATCTGGTGTGGGATAAACACTTCGGGAATCTTCGGAAAGTAATGGCTCAGCAGAAGCAGAGCTATCAGGTGGCAGGAATACTTAATCCTTTCATTTCTCTCCAAAATGCCAGCATGGGTTTTGCCGCGAGTGATAATCTTCACCATCAAGAATTTCTCGTGCAGGTGGAGCACTACAGAAGGGGCTTCATCAAATCCCTAAATGATGAACATGCCTATGGAGGTTCAAAAACAGGAGACTGGGGATGGGAAGCCAACAATGAATTTTACAGATCGGTTCCAGATTATCAGTATAAACCTATTTCGCTAACCAAGGTGTTTTCCAGCTACTTACTGGATGTAGGATTATTGGCTGCATGGGTATTATTAGTAGGTATGCTATTAGGTCTGGGCTCAAAGAAAATGCAAATCATATGAAAAACCTGCATGTGTTTCTCTATGAGTGGAAGCATTTTGTCCGCAGTCCCTTTAAAGTTGTGGCCTTGGTGCTTTTTATGATAGCAGGTGTATACGGCTTACATAATGGCGCAAGTTTATATCATAAACAGACTGCTGAAATAGAGAAAATTAAGGAGAAGATACAGAATGATAGAAGTGAAACTTTAGGATACTATGAGCTAGGAGTACCCGGCCCAGAAAGTCGACCATGGGTAGACCTTAGTACTCCTTTCTGGGCCATATGGTATAGCGGACCCTATCATTTCAAAACTCCTTCACCTGCCCTGGTATACAGTATGGGTCAAGCTGAGCAGTATGGATTCTACAAGCGAGTCAGCTTTCAGTCGAGCCCATATGATGCGGATATGACTAAGGAGATAGCTAATCCTGAACGTTTACAAACAGGCACATTAGACTTTTCCTTTGTAATGCTTTTCTTGCTTCCACTCTTGCTGTTGATTTCCCTTTACAACCTTAACAGCATGGAAGCGGAACAGGGGTTTTTACCCCTCATCCAGGTACAAACTTCCTCCAGGAATGCATGGCTATTGAGTCGTGTGTCCTTCTATGTAGTCTTACATTTGGTAGTGATAGGTGCTTTACTAGTGTATGGAGGTATGCTCACTGGAGTATTCTCACATGCAGGAGCGGCTTTTGGTCAAATGTTAGGGTACAGCTTTTTATATCTTCTTTTTTGGTCTGTGATCTATTACTTATTCCTGAGAAGTGGGACCACCATCATGGGTAACACCCTTAAGATGGTGGGAGCATGGATATTCGTTGCTTTCATCATTCCCGCTATCGTACATCAATGGGTGAGCATAGAAAAACCGGCTAATCTTATGACTGAGTTCATAGATGCTTCCAGAGACGGAAGACAGGAGTTAGCAGAATTACCAGATAGTGTGTTCCACGCAAAAGTAGATGCTTTATTTCCAGAGATAAAGGATAGCCCATTAGCCGCAGATGATATCAAAAAGAAAACAGCCTATCTTAATTCTGGGCCGGCCCTGGTTAATGAACTGCTGAAGGAAAGTACAAAACCGATAGAAGAAGAAAATCAAAATAAGAATATTCTGGTTAGTAGAAGTTACTGGTTTAACCCACTTACCTATTTCCAGAATCGCTTTAATTTCATTTCAGAAACGCACTATAATGACTATCAGGAATATAGAAATGAGATTCAAGTCTTGATAGACAAGCAAATTCGTACTTTGGTGTTAGACAACTGGAACGCAGTAAAAGTAGATAAAAATAAATTCCAAGAGTATAATCAAACGCTTTCCCAACTATGAGTAGTACCACCAAACCTGTAACTATTCTCACTGGCTTTTTAGGCGCAGGAAAGACCACCTTTCTTAACCATCTTCTTGACCAGAATAAGGAGACACGCTACGCCATCATAGAGAATGAGTTTGGTGAACAAGGAATTGATAGTGAACTGGTTGTTCGGCCTGATGAAACCATTGTAGAACTCAATAGTGGTTGTCTGTGCTGTACGCTGAATGAAAACCTCTATGATATTCTCAATGACCTATACCAAAGAAGTGAAGAGTTTGATGAGGTCATTATTGAGGCAACAGGTGTGGCAGATCCCACCGGACTTGCACAGCCATTCATATCTCATCAGCTTATCAAAAAGCACTTCCCCCTTAAGGGCGTTGTTTGTTTGGTAGATGCAGAGTTAATTGATATTCAGATTGCAGAGACTGAGGAGGCTAAAAATCAAGTAGCCTATAGTGATGTACTTCTAGTCAATAAAACTGACCTCGTTAGTCCGGAACGCTTAGATGAGCTAAAAGAGCGCTTACATACACAGAATCCATTGGCCAGTATCGTATTCGGAAATAGAGAGGCCTTTCCTTTCATAAATTTAGCGCCAGAAAAGTCCCCCTTGGATGAGCTATTTGAGCATTCCCATCATCATCATACGGACGAGCAGTTCCCCGTCAAAAAACCGCATCACCACCACCACCATAAACATACGGAAGAAATAGTCTCTCAAACCTTCCACTTTGATCAGCCATTTGATTACAATATGCTGGATCGGCAGTTATTTGTGTATTTGATGTTGCAGGCAGAAGATCTGTACAGAATGAAAGGACTGGTATGGTTTGAGGGGTTTGAGGAGCAATATGTCATTCAGTCTGTAGGCAAACGGCTGGACATAGAAAAAAAGAATACCTGGCAAGCTAATGAACCAAAGAAAAGCGTTATTGTATTCATTGGAAAAAACTTACAGCGTAAAGGCTTAGAAAGACTCTTAACCAAGTGCCTAAGCAAACGAAATTCAACCTTATCATAAACTGATTGTATATGCTTAATTCTCAGTTACTTCAAAAAAATAACAATTCTGATATCTTAGGAGCTGGAGCTAGTTTTTTGTGTTTGATCCATTGTCTGGCTACTCCATTTCTATTTGTAGCACAAGCAGGAGTAGCTACTCATCATGTGGAGAGTCCCGCCTGGTGGGGCCTGATAGATATCACCCTACTCATAGTATCATTGGGTGCGGTATACTGGGCTGCTCAAAAGTCCTCTAAGCAATGGGTGAAGATTGCCCTCTCCGTAAGCTGGTTATGCCTAGCCTTCATCATTTTCAATGAGAAGTTTGAGGGATTTCATCTGGCTGAAGAGTGGATTTATCTTCCCACCTTGGCTTTAGTAGGGCTTCACCTTTACAACAGAAAGTATTGTCAGTGTGAGGATGAGGAATGCTGTGTTCCTACAAAAGGAAAATCTGCCTGATTTAGTTTGTAGGAGAATAGATCTATGTATTTAACGCTAGCCGGATTTATGTTTCTCCAACTTGACCACTAATCATGATACAATCCATCAGTCAATACGCTAATGCTGCCATAGGTGAGAATAAAGAAATTCTCAAAGACATTCATCTGGCAGATAAAAATATCGCGATCTATCAGCGCGATACTCAATTGCTTGCCGAAGACCTCAAGCAGCTTTCTGAGCAAGAAGTTGAATGCCGGTTGAGTGGATCTGTAGAGGAGATTTTGTCTTGCCTTGAATCGTATTTTTCTAATCATTTTCCTGATTGTACGGCGCTTTTCAATGATGTTTCTGAACATTTAGTTCAGTTTAAGGAGCTTTCTCAGGCTTCTGCTTTCCGGCTTTTACTAACTACCGTCAGCACGAATATGTGTCGTAAATTTCATACTGACGTGAATGATCTGCGAATGTTATGTACCTATATAGGGCCTGGTACATTATGGGTTCCTGATGAAGCCATAGATCTTGACGATTCTTATGCCAGAGGGAACGGAAATGAAGTAGTCCTGGATCTGGAGAAAGTAGAACAGGCAGGTACAGGTGAGTTGATCATTCTGAAAGGAGCTCTCTACCCTGAGGCTAACGCCATCATGCACAGAAGTCCTACCATAGAAGAAAGCGGAGAAAGGAGACTTCTCCTGAGAATAGATACTCAGGAAGCATTAAACTTCTAGTCTCTATCCGTAAAAATCCAGGTGAACAACGAGCGATAAAGTAGGTATTGACATGAAACGTACCCAGTTTTTTAAGAATATCCTCAGCCTTGGTCTATTCTCAATCGTAGGGTGTCAAACAGACCCTAAGCTAGAAACTGTTGCTCTGGCTGGAGATGTAGGTTCTCTGGAAGAGAATTCTGTGAAAAAACTCAGAGAAGAATTAAAAGCTGCATGGCTACGCTCTGAAACCATGACCCTGACTAATGTGGAACAGATGCCTGCAGAATCTTTCCTGTTTAAGTATACTGAGGAAGCCATGACTTTTGCTGAGCAGTGGCGCCACTGTGTAATGTACACTTGTGGGCAACTCGCCGGAAGGGCAGACATTCCCAATCCCTATGAAAATGTAAAGCTACCTGTCCAGATGCCGAAAGCAGATGTCATCAAGGAACTGAAGAATATGTACGCTTTTGTGCGTCAGACTATTGAAAGCCTGCCTGAAGAAACACTACTGGCTGATTGTGATTTTGCCGGAGACACTATCCCTATTTGGCGCCTGATATACGCCTTAGAAAATCATATCATTCACCATAGAGGGCAGTGCGTAGTCTACTTACGCCTAAATGGGATTAAACCTAAAGGTTTCTATGGCTGGTAATTCTCCTTTGAGAATCTCTATGGGATATCTTGCTAAATCAAGCTTAGTCGTTTCGAGAACCTCAACGACCTTGTATGGGGCGCTTTCTAATGATCACTCACTTAGGCACCACTAAGACAGCATTGGCTACTTTTCTTTCTCCTTTATGGTCAAACTTGTCATTATCAGTGGGATAGTTAACCACGCCTTTCTGATTTTGGGTGGATACCCAAAGTGTAGAAGATCCTCCTCCATCCAGGTTGATAGCGTTTTCACTCCCTAGTTCTTTTAGTAAGTCCGAGAGTTCGTGCATAGACATACCTGAAGCCTGAGGGCGGTATCCGTCTACTACGACCATCCACATTTTACCAGGAGATAATCCTACTGCCGTACGTGCATGTCTTTTATTCATGAAGTTTATGTCTTCCTGAGGTAAAATCTGACCATTTTTCAGTAGCATAGGACCTGAACTGAGAATGGTAGAAGGTGTATCTAATACTTCCCAGCCTCCATCCGGTTTCTCTAGCTGCCGTGGTAGTCCATTCTCCAGTCCTATGGCTCCTTCATCCAGCATGGGCAAAAACAACATCTCTTCAGGATCTGGTTTTGTTGGATTAACCAGTTCTCCCAGCGACTTAACATAACAAACGGCTCCTCCATTCTCCGGATCAAAAAAGTTTCCATTGATAGCTGCCACGGCCTTATGCTTTTTTGCCCAGCGTGAGGTTTTGGTTAATTCTCCATTCGCATGTCCCAGTTGTAGTCCACAGTCGCAGGTCTGAAAATCGACTTCTACTACATGTATGGTTTGGCGGGAATCTTTATAAGGCTTATTAAACATGCTCTTGTAAGTAATCCCCTCTCCTAAAGAAGTCATTTTCCATATTCCTTCCTCCTTCTCAAATTTCACCTCTTTCACACTGCTACATGAAAGCAGACAAATAAGAAAGAGGAAACCTATTCTATTACCTATCCAGAAATGATTCATACAGAAAGGGGTGTTTACCAAAAAGCGTTCGCCTACTTTTAGCTAGAGGCTGAAGATTTCTTCATTTACCAGAAAAAGAGAGAATAGACTAGGTGAGCGTACCAACTTTATATAATAAGATTGCATAAGAAAGGCTCCATCAGAGCCTACCCTCACTAAAACAAGAACCATAAAGTCAGGCTAAATAAGAGGGTATAGCCCATAATATCTGTGAAGGCAGTGATGAAGATGGAAGAAGCTACAGCAGGATCTACCTTTAGCCTTGCCAACGTAAGCGGAACTAAAGATCCCATTAATCCAGCAATAAATAAATTGCCGAATAAAGCTATGGCTACTACCACGCCCAGTAAAGGATTATCTCCTCTAATGACTGCAATGAGGGAAACCAGCATTCCGAGAATGATGCCATTAATCATGCCCACTATGATTTCCTTGGTTACTACTTTGACCGCTTTTCTGGCAGGGACACCATCTGTGGAAATCCTTCTGATGGTTACCGCTAACGTTTGGGTAGCACCGTTTCCAGCTACCCCTGCAATGATGGGCATGAAAGTAGCCAGTACTGCCAGCTCTGAAATCAATCCTTCAAACTGCTTGATAACCTGAGAAGCCAAAAATGCTGTAATCATATTGATCAATAGCCAAGGCATACGGCTTTTTACCGCATCTGCCCATCCTCCTCTCAGGTTCTCATCCTCAGATACACCGGCAAAATTCAGGATATCCTCCGTAGTCTCATCCTCAATTACATCCAGGATATCATCAAAAGTGATTCTCCCAAGTAGTACGCCCACATCATCTATTACCGGAAGAGTAGGCAGATTATATTGAGACATCAGCTTGGCTACTTCTTCCTGATCATCATGAACTTTGACAGAAATGATTTCACTATCCATGATGTTTTCTA
>JBCDBC010000044.1:0-12197 GCA_039184535.1 Bacteroidota bacterium
GTCATACTTTACTGAAGTAATCTCCTTGGTATATCCCATTTTCTCATATATGAGAATGGCCTTTTTCAACCATGACGTAGCTAACTCAGGTCTATCACTATAGTATTGAATAATCCCCAACTTAGCATAACAGGCAGCCTGCCCGTCTTCATCATCAAAGCCTTTAAATATATCCAAGGCTGCCATGAGAGAAGTTCTGGCCAGTCCCAGGTTTTCTTTATCTCTCCCCTTATCCAGATATACAAACCCTATTTTCTGGAATAGATAGCCCTTGGCTAAAAGATTACCTTGTTCTTCTATTAAAACTCTGGCCTCTTGAAAATAGGATAAGGCTTCATCCAGATCACCCTTAACCTGATAGATATAGCCTATGTCTTCCAGTATGCTGTAAGAAAGTTCCTCATCCTTTAAAATATCATTTTTGGACCTAGCTTGCAGAAGGTAATCTACTGCCTGGTCATATTCTTTCTGGTCAATATATATTTTGGAGAGGTTAATGAGGCTCTTTGTTTCGCCACTGAGGTGGTTTAGCTCTATATAAATCCCCTTAGCTATCTCTAACTCTGCAATAGCCTTCTCAAACTTACCCAATTGACTATACACCAGCCCTTTCCCCTGCATAGAATTTGAGACACCCAGGGTATCCCCTAATTCTTCAGCCAGTGCCTCTGCTTCCTCAAAGTATTCTAAAGCAAGACTACTTTCACCAGATTCTCTGTATACATGGCCCAGGTTTATGAGCACATCTATTTTACCTTCAGTAAAGTCAAGTTGATTGCACAGGTGGAGGGCCTCCTCACCATATTCTATGGCTTTTTGGGGATCTCTTTTTGCAAACTTATGGGTGAGTTCTGTTAATACAGCTATTCTTTCCTCTCCTTCGTTGCCAGAAAGTTTCTTTTCCAGTTTTTCTGAAGGACCAGCTTGAGAAAAGCCTATAACTGGAAGTAGTAATATTAACAGATGATAGACTAAAAGGCGATTCATCTAATCAGGGTATATTATGATCACGGAATATACGATGATAAAGGGGGGAATATTTTAGTGCTGGGATAGACTAACAAAAACGGAGGCTTAATGGTATTTCGCTTTGTGAAATAAGCACAAGGTCTATAAATCAGCTCCTTACTAACGGGTTTCTGGAGGTAGAAAAACAAATAAAAACCAATTTGTTAGGGAAGAACTTTTCAGGTACTTGGAAAAATAGGAAAAGCCTCTATTTTTGCCGTCGCCAAAACTTACTTAACATGAAAACTAATTGTACCTGGGAGCATCCCTACACACCTGCTCCTAAATACAAAAAACGTGTAGCTTACTTCAGTATGGAGTTCGGGGTGGATTATGCCCTAAAGATATACTCGGGAGGTCTGGGATACCTAGCCGGTTCTCATATGAGAAGTGCCTATGACCTCAAGCAAAACATGATAGGAATCGGGATGCTCTGGAAATTTGGATACTATGATCAGGTAAGAGATCAACATAGTAATATGCGCGCCCTCTTCAGAGAAAGGTACTATACCTTTCTGGAACCTACTGACATGATTTTTCCGGTAGATATCAATGGAAGTCCTGTTATGGTGCAGGTCTGGTATCTACCGCCAGAAGTCTTTGGGACAGTTCCTATGTACCTGATGACCACAGACCTGGGAGATCAAAATGACTACCTTTCATCCACCATTACCCAAAGACTGTACGACAATAATGAGTCTGCCAGAATAGCCCAAAGCATTATTCTGGGTGTGGGGGGAGCTAAAATCGTAGAGGCGCTGGGAGGAGCTGATATCTACCATATGAATGAAGCACATGCCCTTCCTATGTCATTCTACCTGTATGGCCAACTAGGGAAGGACGCTAAGAAGCTAAAAGAAAAACTGGTATTTACTACCCATACACCAGAGAAGGCCGGAAATGAGGAGCATAACATCCATCTTCTTCAAAAGATGGGCTTCTTTGGGGAGCTTGACCTGGATGAAGTAAGAGACCTTACCAACACAGATTCAGATACCTTTGGTTATACCCCTGCTGCCCTTACCATGTCTAAAAAGGCAAATGGCGTATCTCAGCTCCATGCCAAGGTTTCTAATGAGATGTGGGCCGGTGTAAAAGACGCACCTAACATCATAGGCATCACTAATGCCCAGAACCAAAAATACTGGCAGGACGCGAAAATGAAGGAAGCTCTGGATGCCAAGGACGTAGATGCCTTGAAAGCCAGAAAGAGAGAACTGAAGCAGCACTTGTTTGATATAGTGGCTGACCAGACAGGTAAGAAATTTGATCCGGATGTACTTACCATCGTTTGGGCCAGAAGATTTGCAGCCTACAAGCGTGCTGACCTCATTATGCGTAACCGCTCCAGGTTCTATGAAATGCTTCAGGGTAAGCACCCGGTCCAAATCATCTGGGCGGGAAAGCCTTATCCACTAGACCAGGGAGCTGTAGATACCTTTAATTCTCTGGTAGGTATGACTCACCTGAGCCATCAGGCCACCATAGTTACCGGCTATGAGATGAATATGTCTCGTTGGTTGAAGGAAGGATCAGATATCTGGCTAAATACCCCTAGAAGACCCCGTGAGGCTTCAGGAACATCCGGAATGACAGCAGCCATGAATGGTTCTGTTAACCTTTCTACTGATGACGGATGGATTCCAGAATTCGCTAAGCACGGAAAAAATTCCTATGTAATCCCTGCGGCAGATCTCTCCCAGCCAATTCACATTCAGGATGACCATGATTATCATCATCTAATGAGAATTCTCACTACAGAGATCATTCCTACTTATTATGAAGAAAATGATAAGTGGTGGGAGATTGTACAAAACTCCATGAAAGACGTAGTACCTATGTTTGATGCCGATAGGATGGCAGATGATTATTATAAGCTGTTATTTAATTAGAAAAAGAATAGTTTGATCAATAAAAAAGGGAGCCAAATAGCTCCCTTTTTTATTTCCTAATCGAACTCTGGTAAGGCCTCAAGGGTTACCACAGCGGTGTATGTTCCAGGCGTAATATTTTGATCCAGGAGAGTAGGCATATCAGTCAAATTTCGGACATTACTTGAACCGAGTCCTATTCTTATTCGAAACTGATTATCCTCATAATTTCCAGCATTCCCATCTGGTCCTGGTAGGATGATAGGAAAGGGTGTGGTACTGGATTTAAACAAACCTGAGTACGCAGGATTACTTCCAGTGGCCCAAACAAAATTACTCCCATGCTTAGCCACCATATCTGAGCCATTAGCATCTGCTCTAAACCCTATATTCCTGATATCTAAGACATCCCCGGCAGCATTGGTCATTTCTGTCATACTTAGCTCTACCCTGTAGTTTACTGATGCAGACACTTCAAAAGCTACCCTCCTACTCACAGGATTAAATCCTTTTGTGTAATTATTAATCGTAGAAAACACCCACTCTACATTAGGATTACCCGTAATTCTCAAGCTTAAACTGGTAGTAAAGGCTGCTGAGATATTTATTTCATCTGTCTGAGAATGAGCATATTGATAGGAACTAAACAAAAGCATTAGGAAGAATGAAAAGGAAAAAAGTTTATTCATAAACTGGTATAGCATCTAGAGTTACCACAGCTGAGTAAGTTCCAGGAGCTATATTCTGATCCAGTAGTGTGGGCATGTCATTGAGGTTTCTTACCACTGATCCTCCAAGACCTATTCTTAACCGATATTGATTGTCATCATAGTCCCCTGCATTTCCATCAGGTCCTGGAAGGATAATAGGAATCGGGGTTGTACTTGCTGGATATGCATTGGAGTAATCATCACGACTGCCTGAAGCCCATACGAAGGCGCTTCCATGCTTAGCTCGCATTTCAGCCGTATTCACATCTGCCCTAAAGGCAATATTCCCTATATCTAATACATCTCCCGCTTCACTGGTCATCTCAGTCATCCCCACCTCTACCCTGTAATTAACAGAAGCAGAAACCTCAAAACCTACCACTCTTTTAATAGGATTAAATCCATTTTTATAGTGATCAATGGTGGTGAATACCCACTCTACATTAGGATTACCCGTAATTCTTAAGCTCAAACTGGTAGTAAAAGCTGCAGAGATATTAATCTCATCTGTCTGAGCTTGTACAAACACAGGTAGAAGGAGGATTAAACACAATATTCTGATTTTCATATATCGCATTGCTAGTTCAATATCTTATTCAAATACCGGGAGGGCTTCCAGACGGACAGTAGCAGAGTAAGTTCCCGGAGCTATGTTCTGATCAAGAAGCGTAGCAAATCCAGTAACATCCCGGATGTTATAGCTTGCTAATCCTATTCTCAGAATAAAGGCATTCTGGTCATAGTTCCCAGCATTACCGGCGGGCCCCGGTTCAATAATAGTTTTAGCTATATCTGAGGCTATGTATAATCCTGATAAACCAGCATTATGCCCCTCTCCATCCTTAGTCCCCCAAATAAATCGAGAATTATACTCCGCTTTAACATCATTATTCCGGGGAGTCACTCTATAGCCTACATTTCTCAAATCAATTGAATTTCCTTCTGGGCTTACAAAATCTGTATTGGAGATTTCTACTCGCCAGTTAACACTGGCTGAAACACTAAATGGGACCAATCTCTGATTGGGCATAAAGCCATTCTTATACTGATCTATGGAAGTAACCGTCCACTCAACATTAGGAGAACCATCAATCTTTAGGCTAATACTGGTGGTAAAAGCAGCAGAAATATTTATCTCGTCTGTTTGGGAAAAAGTAAGTACAGGGGCTAGAGATAGAAAGAGAATAAGCAGTCTTTTCATATCTGTTTTACAAATATTCAATTATTCCTCATTTTCACATAGTCAAATACATGTAATTTCTTTCCCTAAAAGAAGTTCTTATTTTCAGCCTCCTCCTTACTCACCGTTCTAAAGAGAATAGGAAAGATTTTTTACTAAAGCTGGTTACAGAAAAGTAGCTAAGTGTATATTTAGGCAAAGGCTTCTGCGAGATGAAAGGAATACTGCGGTTTCTCAATATATGCTTCCAACTCCTCCTTATGCTAGTGCTTCCATTCTGGCTATTGATCAGAGGAGCTATTTTCCTGTATGAGCAATACGATTGGTGGTACGGATTTGGGATTATGGCTACCATGGCAGTTGTAGCCTTTCTTCTTCTCATCTATGTAGCCATGATCTGGGATGCCATTTTTGGTCCTAATAAAATGAGCCGTAAAAGCATTAAAGGAAAGGTGATGCTTGTGCTCCTGATGGTAGTTCTCTATACAGGATATACCCTTTTCTACCTCTCAGGTGAGAACACCAAGTCTGAAAATGTGAAGAAGGAATATGTTAGCCTTCATCCCTTTATGAGGATGGCTGTAGGAACCTTTGTGTTACTGGATAAAGATATGCTCATTACGGATCTGTCCAGGGCACCAGAAGATTATCGGAAAATGGGCCTACCCAGTAAGAGCAAATCTCTTCACTATGAGCAATCTTCCGGTTATGTGCACGCCATGGACCTGAGAACCAAAGGAAGGACTGAACTTAGAAACCAGTTAATAGAACACTATTTTAAGGTACTGGGATTTAATACTCTCAGACATACAGGCACTGCTGATCATCTTCATGTTTCTCTTTCTATCAAAGAAAATCCCAACGCTATTTAAGAGCGGCACTTGTTTTCTCCTGCTCTACTGAGTCAGGATAAGTACCCAGTTTGAGGGTTCCTTTCATGATGAGGTAGATACCCCAAGCCATGAATAAGTGAGCCAGATCCCTATGGTTGAAGAATACATCCCATATGACGGGCTTATTAAAAATATATACTGCCACCAATAAGACAGCATTGGTGTACAGCATGTATTTACTGCCCTCATCCTTGGTTTTCAGATAAGTGTATAAGTGGAAAGAAAAGACTACCACTAGAAAGCCGTAAGCTGAATGGAATTCAACAAACTTAAAATGGAGGGTTACGGTAGTTAGTACCATAAGCGTAATCAATTCTACCACATTTAGCACCAGGAAGAATCTTCCCAGACCAGGAGAAATCAACTTTTTAGCATGAGAAATAGAAGCACGTTCCACCAAGGCTACAGAAATCATGCTGGTATACCATCCTATCAATTTCCACTTCTCCCCAAGAATGTATAGAAAGCCATGTCCTATAAAGGCTCCACAAATAGTGGCTATTCCCATAGAGAAGAAGAAGCCTTTCATGAATTTGGTGATGATATCCTTTTTACCCGTCTGGTGGACCCGCCAAAGCCCGTAAAAACAGACTGCAGCAATGATGAGGTTGGTCAGAACCGTCATAGGTTCCATCATAAGTATCCCGAATATCCTAATACCTGGCTGAACTATTTCCGAAACATCCATTGATTTTCCTTTGCTACAAAGTAAGTACTTTCCCTATGACCCATCAAGTACTCAGAATGTTTACTGAAAGGACTAAAGTATTCTCTTTCGGATGGCTTCCAGATAGGATCTACTCACCCTTACTGAATCTCCATTCTTCATGAGAATATCATAGCTGGAAGGGTGTTTCTCTATTTCCTGAATGTAGTTGATATTGATGATAGACGACCTGTGTACACGTAAGAATGTATCGGGGTCCAGTTTTTCTTCTAACTGCCCCATACCATAGGAGGAGAGGTAGCGCTTTTCTGCTGTTACCAGCCAGGTGTAATCCTTATCTGCCTCCAGCCAAATGATTTCTTCCGTATTCAGGGCTTTGAGTTTATTTCCAGTTTGAACGAATAGCTTTGGGGTGAAGCTCTTAGGGACTTCAGGCTGTAGACTTTCTGCCAGTCTACGCAGCTGGTCCATGTAGTTCTCCCCATTCCCCTGTACCTTCTCCAGGGCTTTCTCAAAACGCTGACGTGTGTAAGGCTTGAGTAGATAGTCTGTAGCATTTACCTCAAATGCTTCCAGAGCATATTGATCATAGGCAGTACTGAAAATGATCTGAGGTACTTCTTCCAAGTGTTCCAACACTTGAAAGCCCGTCATACCTGGCATTTGTATATCCAGAAACACCAGATCAGGTGTAAACTCATTGATCAGCTTCAGGCCATCTACCCCATTATTACATTCTCCTATAACTACCCACTCCTTATGTCCACTGAGATATTCCTTGATAAGCTCCCTTGCTGGTGCTTCATCGTCTATGATGATAACTTTCTTCATACTGCTACTGCCTTCTTACTTTCTGTGAGGGGAATATGAAAGGATACCTCTGTCCCTTCTTTGTTAGTACTTTTTATGTTCAAGTGGGTTCCATACATATGATGGAGCATCTTACGCGTGTTGGTAAGCCCTACTCCGCTTCCTTCCTGGCTGGAAGGAGTATGAAAGCCTACGCCATCATCGGCGATTTGAACGAAGATTTGGTCCACCTCCTGGTGAATATGGATGGAAATAGTTCCACCTTCTATTAAAGGAGAAATTCCATGCTTGATGGCATTTTCAACTATGGGCTGCATAATCATAGGAGGTACCTGAGCGTCTAACAAGCTATCATCTACCTCCCAATCTATATGAAGCCTATCTTGAAAACGGGCCTTCTCCAGTTCCAGGTACCCATTAATGAAGTCTATTTCCTCTTTCAAGCTGACAGTATCTTGTTTAGAGGCTTGCAACTGGTACCTGAATAAATCTGAAAGGGTGGCGATTAATTCTCTGGTATACTCATCTCCAGGTGAGATGGAAGCATTGATGGTATTAAAAACATTATAAAGAAAGTGCGGATTCAACTGTGCCTTAAGAGCCGTTAACTCATTTCTTAATGCTAATTCCCTCAACTCCATACTTCTTTTCTCTTGCTGAGCTAGCTGCTTGGTTTCATCATACAGGTGGAATATGCCAAACTGTAATATATAAAACAGCACAGGAATGTAAATATCCCATCCTATTCCACTTCCTCCCAGATGACCGTATCCTATCAAGTCGCATATAGCATAGTAGGAATTAATCCACAAAAACACCCATATAGGACAGAGAATAATATGGATAGCATACCTTTTCCAGGTCTTCTTTCCCCTCATTTTTACAAATATCGTCCACCAAATAGGAATCGTGAGTATGCCCTTCAACAGATAGTCTAGCCCGGTTCCACCTATATAGCTGTAGCTAGTCCAGTTGGTAGTAAACATCAAGGCCCAGGCATAGGCTAACCAGAAGAAGACGTATAGCCCGCCAACGCTCAGTATTTCTAGACGAAATGTCCTGTTTTCTGAAAAAGATATTCTTTCCATGCTGTAGATTTATTCAACAAACATAAAATATGGCTAAATATCTCACTTTTCTCAATCGATGAGCTGCAACATAGGTCGATGAAGATAAAAGGAGTGGACTTGTCGAATCAATTTGCTGTTCGTCTATAAACATATGAATATGGTGGCATAACCCTATAGTTTTGAGACACTAACCTACACCAGAACTTATAATTGACTGATATGAAGAGATTTATTTTACTATGGGTGTTTTTACCGGCCTTATTCCACCTCCAGGCACAAGAAGGTGCCGTTATAGAAGGCCGTATACTAGACACGAACGAGCAGCCTGTCGCATTCGCTACAGTACTTTTACACACTGCCACTGATTCCAGTGTAGCCAAAGCCGCTTACACCACTGAGAAAGGAAAGTTCTTCATCGGGCCATTGACAGCCGGAGACTACTTTCTGAAGACTCAGTTTGTAGGACTTGCCACTTACTCCAGTAAGATTATTTCTCTCGCTGAAAATCAAAAATTAGTCCTTAATGACATTCTCATGGCAGAACCTACAGGGGATTTGGATGAAGTAAATATTGTGGCACGTAAGCCCATGATAGAGGTAAAACCTGACATGACAGTCTTTAATGTAGCAGGGAATGCTAACAGCATAGGTGAGAATGCTTTCGACCTACTTCGGAAAGCACCAGGAGTCATCATAGATAACAATGACAATGTGATCCTTATGGGGAAAAGTGGGGTGCGAATCTACATAGATGGCAAACCTTCTCCCCTATCCATAGCTGACCTGGCTGCCATGCTAAAAGGAATGCAGTCTGATCAGATAGAAGCCATAGAAATTATCACCAATCCATCTGCCAGATATGACGCGGAAGGAAATGCCGGTATCATTAACATCAGACTAAAGAAAGACCAAAATCTGGGTACCAATGGAAGCTTCTCCCTCGGATATGCCGTAGGTAGATATCCCAAATACAATGGCTCTGTCAACCTGAATAACCGGAACAAGAAGATGAATGTCTTCGGGAACTATAGTGGAGGAGTCGGCAGAACCTTTAGCTTTACCAACTTTATCAGAACACAAAGAGGAAGAGAGTTTAATCAGGACTCAGATAGATTTAGCGACTTTGAGAATCACAATGTAAAGGCAGGGGTAGATTTCTTCTTGAATAAAGAACATACCATAGGGGTACTCTTCAATGGATTCTTTGCTAATTCCACTGGGAATAATGTGAGTGGAACCCCCATTGTCAATACACTCACCGGACAACCTGAAAGCTTTCTAGATGCCATCAGCCAAAGTGAGAGTGACAGGATGAATGGGAACTACAACATCAACTACAGTTTTAGAAATAAGGCAGGAACTACCTGGAACATAGACCTGGACTATGGACAGTACCGCATAGATAACAATACTTTCCAGCCTAATTATTTCTTAACTCCTGACAGGGTAGATACAACTGATGTTAACATCTTCTCTACAGTTGCTCCAACGGACATAGACATATATACCTTCAAGGCGGACCACGAACGTGATTTCCTGGGAGGAAAATTATCAGCCGGGGTAAAAACAGCTTTTATAGAGACAGATAATGACTTCCAGTTCTCAACAGTAGAGGGAGGGGAAAGTATCCTGGACGAAGAAAGAAGTAACAGATTTAAATATGAAGAGAATATCCATGCCGCCTATGCTACCTACCAGCGTAAGGAAGGAAAATGGACCTTTGAAGCAGGATTAAGAGGGGAGCAGACTCAGACCAAGGGGAGTCTGGTGAGTACTATGAGAACTGCCAATGATACCGTTTCCAGAGATTATTTCAATCTCTTTCCTACTGCAGGCATTACCTGGAGTCCTCAGCAGAAGCATAGCTATCGTGTGAATTATAGTAGGAGAATAGACAGACCCAGATATCAAAACCTGAATCCTTTTAGGTTCCAGTTAGATGAGCTAAGCTTTCAGGAAGGGAATCCATTTCTCCGTCCACAATACACAAATAGCTACCAGCTTAGCTATACGTTTAACTACCGCTATACGGCTTCCCTGTCTTATAGCAGAACGACAGACTTCTTTACGGAAATCACAGATATAGAAAGTGACAGTGCCAGCTTTATTACCCTTAAAAATCTGAATACCAGAGATGTTTGGAGTGCCAATATCAGTGCCCCGGTACAGCTCCTGAAGTGGTGGAACATGTACACCAACCTAAACCTGAGTAGAACGCAGAACCTGGGTGATTTCAATGTGCCCGGAGAAGAAGGGAGAGAGGTGGATGTAAGTAGAACTACCTTCAGCCTCTATCAGCAGCATACTATTAATCTTCCCAAGAAAATTTCTCTGGAAGTCTCAGGTTTCTATAGTTCACCCTCCATCTGGGGAGCTAACTACCTAACGGAAGATTTCTGGGGTATAAATGCAGGCGCCCAAATCAGGCTACTTAAGGAGAAAGCCATTCTTAAACTATCTGTGAGTGATGTCTTCAACTCTATGCAGTGGAGAGGAGAGCAAAACTTTGGTGAACTCAACTTTATCGCCAGCGGTGGATGGGAGAGCCAACAATTCAAAGTCAATCTGACTTACAATTTCGGAAACGATAAGGTAAAGTCCTCCAGAAAGAGAAAGACTGGACTTCAGGATGAGTCGAGCAGAGTAAGCAGTGGAGGAAGTAGTCCTGGAGGGAACTAAGTAAAAAATCAATCCTACATACTAGAGGGTCTCTTGAAAGGGAGGCCCTTTCTATTTACTCATTATCCTGTCTTGAAAATAAGAAAATATTACATTTATTAATTGAATATTCATTCAAATTATATATATTTGCCTCCAAGCATTGCATTTGAGACTAGTTAATAGAGAACTAGAAGCTAACACTTTTTGCGATGGAGTTCATATACTCATGCCTCTAAGCGTGAAGGGGTCCAAGTACCCCATTAGGCTGATTCAATTCTGTATGTCTTCGCCATCCTCCATGAGGATGGCGATTTTATTTTATTCCTATTTCTTACAGTCTATTTTGTAACTTCCTTGTAAGAAAAGGCCAACACATGTATAAGTTATTCTCTGAAAAAAGTAACGGATATGTTTTAGGTGTTTTGATGTTGTTGATTTTCCTCTCTTGTCAAAGAGATGAGGATCCTCCCCAGCTTACTCCTACTGCCCCTGTAACTCCCCTTCCTACCCTCGTCACCCAAACATTTAACCACAATGGACTGGGAAGGCAGTACACCTTGTTTAAACCGGCTGATCTTCCCCCAAATGCTCCCTTGGTATTTATGCTTCATGGATACCAAGGCATAGCTACAGAATATATTCCCTGGGTAGGACTAAATACTGTGGCACAAACGCATGGATTTGCGGTTTGCTATCCACAGGGGAGTGCAGATGTAAGTGGAATCCCTCACTGGAATTCCAGGCTGGAAATCAGCGTAATAGATGATATTGGCTTTTTGACAGAACTGGCTTCATTTCTACAGGAAGAA
Source organism: Bacteroidota bacterium (assembly GCA_039184535.1). GTDB lineage: Bacteria > Bacteroidota > Bacteroidia > J057 > J057 > JBCBKZ01. The sequence continues at coordinate 11,680 of JBCDBC010000044.1, forward strand.
CATGAACTGGATCCTGACAGAACCTTCAGTTGCGGCTTTTCTAATGGAGGATTTATGAGTTACACCCTGGCCTGTGAACGGCCTGGAGTTTTTCGTGCCATTGGGTCAGTTACAGGTACTATGAGTGGGTATACCTGGAGAAATAGGGACTCTACCACCCAGCCCACTCCTGTCCTTCAGATATCTGGAATCAATGATAATGTGGTGCCTATTAACGGGAGCATGAGCACCTTTGGAGGATGGGGAGGTGCCCCTCACATGGATAGTATCATGAATTATTGGTCTGATTTCAACCAGATACAATCCGTAGATACCGTCTTCATTGGTCCTTATAGCACAGGAATACACTATGCCGAAGGGATCAATGAACACGAAGTCTGGTACTATAAGATTGCGAACTTCGGCCATGAGTGGCCCCAGACTAATAATGCGGCAGGCTTTAGTGCGGCGGAATTATTGTGGGAATTTTTCAGTCAGTATGACTGAGGATATTCATTCGGTTCTATGTGTACAAAAAC
>JBCDBC010000045.1:0-12179 GCA_039184535.1 Bacteroidota bacterium
CGAATAAATTCGCCAGTAGACTCAGATATATGAGAAGTTCCTCTCTGGATAATTAGGCTCATTTCAGTAAACAGCCCTGATATGATTCACCAAGACATTTATCGCCTTATACATATGGCGGTTATTGGGGATGATGAGGTCGCATTCTCTCTTGGTAGGCTCTACATATCTCTCATACATAGGGGCCACAAACTTGGTGTAGTCTGTGAGGATGGATTCCAGGCTATAGCCTCTTTCACTGATATCTCTCCTTAATCGCCTGGCCAGTTTAATATGTTCTTCTGCCTCAACAAATACTTTCAGATCTATCAACCTCCTCAGTTCTGGGAGATGATAAATGAAAAGTCCTTCTAAAATGATGACAGGTGAAGGAGCTATGTTAAGCATGCTGGCGGTGGCCTGAGGATTATTGAAGGTATACTCTTCTCGGGTGATGCTTCTGCCTTGAATAAGCTGATCCATGTCTACATACAGCTCTTCTAACAAGAGAGAATCTGGGTGATCAAAGTTTACCAGACCTTCAGGGGTCTTTACCTGATCCTCAAGTGGCTTGTAATAGTTATCCTGAGATACCTCACTAATGATTAGGTCTTTAAGCTGCTCTCTGAGTTGGCTGAGAAGGAAAGTTTTCCCGGACGCACTTCCTCCACAGATCCCGATAATATATGGTTTCTTCATGTGTTGCTACTGTTCCGGGATCGAAAATACGGAAATGATTGGCTAAGGACGAATAAATTTGTTCAGAAGTGTCTGTAGGGTCAGTACTGTTATTTATAGTCGTGAGCTACCAGTCTGAATCCAGTGTTATAGGTTCCGTTAGCAGGTTTCCTGTCTTGACGGGAAGTAGTCTCACAAGCGTAGGGCGTTTGTGAGCGAGAACCCCCACGAAGAGCTTTTCGGGTCCCGGATGTAGGGCCCTGAGGATCTTGGGCTTTGCGGGACTGTCTGTAGTAAGTGCCACTATACCAGTCGTGGCACCACTCTAACATATTCCCGGACATATCATGTAATCCCAGCTCATTGGGTTTCCTACTGCCTACCGTCTTGTCTCCTCCGTTCGCCTGATAAGCTGCCACCTCACCTAGCTTATTACTCCCGGAATACAGATACCCTTTAGATTTTAGGCCTCCTTTTGCCGCAAACTCCCATTCTGCTTCAGTAGGGAGAGAATAGCTCACCCCCGTCTTTTCAGATATCCACTTGGTATATGCCATGGCCCCATACCAGCTTACCCTGTCCACGGGATAATCATTACACTCATATTCTGGAACTACCTTAAATTGCCCATTCTCTTCTTTTATCCGGCAGGCTTCCTCACTAACTTTGGTAAACTCACTGAGGAAATTTCCTCCTCCTTCATTATGAAGCTTATACCAGGGTTTTCTTCCTTCTACCTGATTTCCTTTTTCATTGAGAAAGCCTACAAACTCACCTAAGGTAATTTCATACTTCCCTATGTAGAAGTCTGAAACCGTTACTTCATGAGGAGGCTCATCCTGAGAATTTCCATCATCTTCTTCTCCATCATTATCTCCCATGGTAAAAGTCCCTCCCTGTACATATACCATAGGTCCTGCATAGGCATCCACATAATTTTTCTTCTCCGGAATAACAATGGTAGGGGCGGCTTTCCCTGAGTCATCAGGTAGCAGCTTACGCACTGAGGCAATCATCTCACGGATCTCTTCTGTCTTTCTTTGCTCCTGGGCTTTCAGGTAAGCATCAAGGGCTTTCTCTGGATGCTCTTTTTCGGCCAGGCCTTGCAGTTTAAACTGGGTATACAACCTATCACGAGTCGCCTCTTTCTGACAAAGCTGAATTCTCAATTCCAGTTCAGGATTAGGCTTAAGGGTATTTGCTTTCTTATAGGCATTCAGGGCCTCTTGCCACTGTTTACGCTTGAAGTATACATCACCTTGCTGAATGGCCAACTGATATTCCAAATCAGGGGTTTCCTCTCCTATCAGATCTGCCTTGGAGATCCCTATCATTCCATTTAGCGGAACCTGCCAAAAATCCAGCATCTTCAGCAAAATAGCCGGCGCTACACAGGTAGCCTTTACAGGATCTTCTTCTATCAGCATTCCTACTAATTCATAGTCCTGATTTAGCACAGCACCACCAGAAGAACCGGGGTTGATTCCTTCAGGAGTGATAGTGAAAAAGTCATCGTCATATCCCAGGCTGACGTCCTTCACTTCCGGACTGTTATTAATGTCCCAGTTGTTTCCGTATGGATGGCTGATCACCAATACAGATTGTAAAGGGACCAGTTTTGAATCTGTGAACTTAAAGGAAATGGGAGGCTCGTCCTTAGGAGGCTCACAGGTCAATACCACCACATCATTTCTCTCATCCGCCTGAAAAACCCTGGCGGTAGCGCTTTGCTTACCTATAAAGGTCAGCCTGGTATTTGAAGCATCTTCTATGATGTGGGCAGCCGTGAGGAAGTACCATTGTCCCTCTTTCTCTCCCATATAGATCCCTGTCCCACTCTCATATCCCGAAGAAACCAACACGACAGGTTCCAGCAGGACATCTTGAGAATAGAGAAAAGAGCACAAAAAACAGGAAAGAATGGCGATGGAATAACGCATAGGAGTTGATGAGAAATAGAATAAGATAGGCTGTTGGGGAGGGAATTCCAAAATGGAAATGAGAGAGATTTTCCTTTTAATCACCTCAAAAAACTATAATAATTTCTATAGCGAAATTAGAAAGCTATCCTAGCTTTGGATTAAAAATTCTTTTTTAAACTGTATGATCTCCGTGATTATCATATGCCAGTGCTTCGTCGCCTTCAGCGAGAGTTACTTTTTTCAGTAAACATACGAGTAACCAAAAATGCATTGTCCCTCCAATGCAACGCTTCTATCCTCCCACAACCCGTGGAGGAACGGCCAAGCTCCACAGACATACTTTATCACCTCTCCCTTTGCATCAGTAATTATGATGGAATCAGGCATTGGCAATATCTTGCTTCAACTCTTCCACATCATACTGAAAGAGGGAAACATTATACTTACCTAACAGCTCTATGAATGCACGCTTTGACAGACCTACAATATCTGCCCCTTGCCCAGCGGTTACCAAGCCTTCATCAAATAGTTTTGAGGCCAGCATCATTTTAAGCTCAAACTCACTTAACTCTAAGCCTGCAGGTAAATTTACTTGAATACTCATGATGAAATCTGTTTCCTGTAGAGAGTTAATACTTAACTATCCTCAATATACGGCTTTGATTAACTTTTGGCTATTTTGAGTTATATAGGTTTACAGACGAATTTCTGTGCTACCCTCTCAAATACGCTACAAACTTCTCCAGAGATTTACCTCTGTGGGAGATACGGTTTTTCTCGGCTGAGTCCATTTGGGCAAAGGAGATGTTATAGCCTTCTGGCTGAAAGATGGGATCATAGCCAAATCCACCCATACCCGTTTTCTCCATGAGGATGCTCCCCTCCACTACTCCATCGAAGTTTTCTTCCGTTTCTCCATCCACATAAGCGATCACGGCTTTAAATCTAGCCGCTCTATTCACCTCATCGCCTAACTCTCCTAGTACTTTCTGGATGTTATCCTCATGGGTACAACCAGGACCTGCATAACGTGCGGAATATACTCCAGGCCTTCCATCGAGAGCATCTATGATCAAACCTGAATCATCCGCAAAACAGGGGATGCCAGCAGCTTTATGGAAAGCCCTGGCTTTCAGGAAAGCGTTTCCCACAAAGGTGGTTTCGGTTTCTTCCACATCCATATTGATCCCAAGATCTCCCAGAGAAAGGATTTCTATTCCCTCTGGCATAATGGCGCGAATTTCTTCCAGCTTGTGAGGGTTATTAGTACCGAATAGCAGTTTCATGGATGTAATAGGAATTGGGCTTGTCTCAGTAATTCTACAGTATGCTCCTGATAGTCTTCTCCTGTGAGAATGTGAGTCAGGGTATTTGCAAAAAAGAGGTCCTTATCTTTCCATGTATAGGAGGAGGGCAGATCAGCTTGGGAGAATGTCCCAAAGAAGACTACCTGATTTACTGGCACATTGGAGAGGTCAAATTGGGTAGCTTGTTGCTGGATGATCCCAAACCCTATTTCACTAAGAGAAATACCTGCCTGAAGCACATAGCTTTTGAGGCTGGCGGTAAGATTTTTATTGGTGAACTCATTCTCAAGTAGAACAAAGGCGATTTTAGCCTCTGCTTTCAGTTTCCAAACAATGGATTCTCCCTGGCTGAAAATAGCGCTATCAAGTAAGGGCTTTGGTGGAGTTTGTTCTTCGACTACTTCAGCTTCGGTTTTCGTTTCAGCTGCTACTTCCACTTCCTGGGCGGGAGTGTCTTCAGGTACTATGTACCACCATTCTCCGTAGAGTTTTCTGACATCTTCCTTGGAAAGGTCCATTATCTGGCCCCCCAGTTATTAGCGTATTCCAACTGAGTGTATTTGAAGGCTTCTTTTGGCGCTTTGTATGACACTTTTATGTCCTTCAGAGCCTCAAATTCTTCCTGGAGCTTCATAAAGATCTGAGGGTGCTTGGAGAATACTTCCAGTGCTCCTAACTCATTGGCAATACCCATGGTCATCTTCCAGCTAGGCAGTACATCAAATATATTCTCCAGATTTCTCCAACGGTCTACCGCTACCGCGGCTTTGTCAATCCGGCTCTTAGGTAAGCGCATCCACATCTCAGGCGTCATTTGCTTGATTTGCTTAGCCATCTTGCTCACCTGAGGCATATCTTTAAAGTTGATATAGGTTCCTTCTCCTTCTATGGAAGTAGCTGCCGGTAACAACCAATCTACCTGTTCAAAGGTCGTATGATACTGAGTAGCATGGATGATACTCTTTACCTTTGCGAGAGAAAGGTTATCTTCAGTATACAAAGAATCGTATTCAAGAGAATATAAAACTGAAGTAGCAGCATCATCTAATTTTTTCTGTAAGTCAACCTGGCTGATAGGAGTGAAATCCAGCCATTCACACGCCTTAGTGTTAGGAGCTTTATCATCCTGCATAAGCCAGTCATCACCAGATCCTTCGTCTATCTGTGGCACATAATAAACCGTCTCTACATCTAGCTGGGAAGCCAACTGTTTGAGGGCAAAATTACTTTCCAAAGAAGCGTACGGAGATCCCAGTAACAAAAGCTTCCCTACATTTCCTTGTAACAAGTCTGCTGCTTGTTTCAGTCCATCCTCAAAGTTAATGGGGATGTCCCCCTTTATTTTTACACCAGAAACTCTGTTCTCATTATATCTATCTACATTCAGACGGTATGCATCAGGCATCCAGTATTCATTTACCTCCATATTCTTTCTGGGAGTAATCCTCATCACCTTATTGTCTCTGATCCACACATAGATATTAGTTCCAGTGGAGTCATTCATATCTATAGACGGGCTATAAGACATCTCCCATACCCTGGCTTTGAATCTGTGCTGTTTGGAGGTAAGTGCACCTACCGGGCAGATGTCAATGGTATTCATAGAATAAGGATCATCAAACTCAATACCTGGTGGGGTTCCTGGACAGTTTTTATCACCTCTTCCTACTATGGTCAGCTGATGTGTACCTGAAATCTCTTCCGTAAAGCGAGTACAACGCGTACAGTTGATGCATCTTTCCTGATCCAGCACCACATTAGGTCCCAGCTCCACTCTTTTCTGTTTGTGCTGTTTCTGAACTTCAAAACGTGAACCTTCCGGTCCATACTTAAAGGTCCATATCTGAAGCGGACATTCACCTGCCTGATCACAAATGGGGCAATCCAGTGGGTGATTGATCAACATGTACTCTAACACCCCTTGCTGTGCTTTCTTGATGACTTCTGAAGACCTGTGGGTCTTTACATACATACCATCTCTGATGGGTGTATTACAAGCTGTATTAGGTTTTCTTCCCCACTGAATGATGGGTTCACCTTCATCATCAAACTGAAACTCCCCGGTTGCTCTATCTTTCGCCTGAAATCCTACCTCTACCAAACACATGCGGCAGTTGGTAGGTGTACTCATGGCTGGGTGGTAGCAGAAATAGGGAATCTCTACTCCCTGATCGATCGCAAACTGTAATAAGGTATGTTTTCCGTCAAACTCTATATCCTGACCGTCGATCTTGATTATCGCCATTTGATAAATATTTCGCTTCGTATTTTAGCGTGATAAAGATAGAGATAAATTTATATTTTTCTGTCAAAATAAGAAGGGATAGAAAAGTAATCCGTAAGGGAATTGCCGTAAGTTTTTACTTTCTTGTCCCCTTTATATTTTCACTGTATCCTAACTCGTTATCCCTTACATGCAGCTTCATGTAGTTTCATTCGACATTCCGCATCCGGCCAATTACGGAGGAGTGATTGATGTGTACTACAAATTGGTAGCCCTGGCCGCCAAAGGGGTCAAGATTCACCTACACTGTTTCTACGAAGATAGGGAGGCAGCTGCGGCCCTAAGAATATATTGTGAAGAGGTTTACTACTATCCCAGAAAGGGTAAGTTAAGTGCCTTACCCCTCAAGCTTCCCTACATAGTGAATTCCAGAAGATCTAAAGACCTTCTTAAAAGGCTTATCAGTATGCCCTACCCCATCCTGTTTGAAGGGCTGCACACCTGCTATTACCTGTCTCACCCTGAGCTGGCCAGAAGACTCAAAATGGTGAGGATGCATAATGTAGAATGGGATTACTACTTTCAGCTTTCCACCCGGGAAACCTCATGGACCAAAAAACAATACCTCCTTCTGGAATCCCAACGCCTGCAGGAGTTTGAAGGCATACTTACCCACGCTCAGGATATTTTCACCATTTCCCCCTCTGATACAGATTACTTCAAGGAGAATTTTCAACGCGCCACTTACCTCCCTCCATTCCATCCCAATGGGAACATCATTTCCGTGGAAGGAATTGGAAAATACTGTCTGTATCATGCTAAGCTTTCTGTAGCAGAAAACCATGAAGCGGCTATGTTCCTCATTAGGGAAGTATTCTCCAACCTAAATATCCCTTTGATTATAGCTGGGAGTGCCCCCTTACCGGAACTTATAGAGCATATCAATCATCATGACCATATCACGCTAAATCATAATGCTGGGGAAGGAGAAATGCTGGACTTAATGCGGAATGCGCATATACACGTACTACCTACTTTCCAGGCAAGTGGTGCCAAGCTTAAGCTCCTGAATGCCCTGTATACAGGTAGATTCTGTGTAGTTACTCCTGCCATGGTAGAAAATACGGGTCTGGAACCCCTTTGCCTGGTAGCAGACAGGGTAGATGATTTCCGTTCTCTCATCAAGCAACTGATAGACCTCCCCTTCCCTGAGCAAGAAATTCAGCGTAGGAAAGAACTTTTGCTCACGACCTATGACAATGAGCTAAATGCTCAGAAGATCTATGATTTACTCAATTAGCTGGAAAATCTTTCCATGAAATAGAAAAGATCATTTATTCTCCCAAAGAAATAGAGAAGACCTTACTTTAGTCGCATGATGAGGAATATCTTCTGCTTCCTCTTAGCCTGTATCCTTTCTACTCAACTTTTTGCCCAGTCTGATGAGATTAATATCTCTGCTTCTTTTGCACAGTCTATCGCTTTAAGAATTACCTCAGGAGCGAGTATCAACCTTACTTTCTCTACATTAAATGATTATAAAAGTGGTAAATCTGGAGTAAGTTATTTCGAAGTTTCCTCCAGTACCAGTTTTAATGTTGACTTTTCCTGTACCCCATTTACCAATGCTGATGGAGATGAAATAGCCTTGGAAAATCTTACCTACAGACTAGTAATATTTGACCCTATAGATGACGGAAAAGGAACAAGGTGGAACTTTGGTACTCATAATACTTCCGAAGGCATAAACCAATTCAGTGACAGAATTAAGGGGCCTGTAAATTTTGCCACCACCTCACCTATCACCCTGCTCATACCTGGGTCGGAGGGGAATGCAGGAAACTTCACTGATAATCAGTTTAAAATTAATTTTTGGTTAGGCCACCCCAGTAGAAATAGTCTCCCGGAGGTCAACTTACCTTCTCTCCTGGACCAAAACATAGCACCTGGAACTTATACCTGTACAGTTACCCTGGAGGCAATTCCTGTGATATTGTAGTGAATGAATGTTGAATGTTGAATGTTGAATGTTGAATGTTGAATGTTGAATGTTGAATGTTGAATGTTGAATGTTGAATGTTGAATGTTGAATGTTGAATGTTGAATGTTGAATGTTGAATGTTGAATAAGGGATTTGGGAATAGATCTCTTTGTTGCGTCCTCAATTGCAATTGGAGAAAAAGCTTAGTTGATTCGTGGGTATCAACCAATCAGCTATTATGGCTTACGCACAAATCAAAAATCTGCTCATAGATCTGGGGGATGTCCTCTACCATATAGATTTTGCTAAAATGGTCATGGCTTTTGCAGACCTACAGGACCCTGATTCTGATCCCGTGCATTTCTCCAAGAAGAACCAACATGATGTTTTCTCCAAGCTAGAAATAGGACAAATCAGTCAGGAGGAATTTGTAAAGGAGGTCAGAGAAATCTACCACCTTAAAGGCACAGACCAGCAAATCATAGATGCCTGGAATGCTATCCTTGTAGCCCTCATTCCTGAAAGAGTGGAACAGTTAAGATCTCTAAAGAGTAAGTACCAACTCACCTTGCTTAGTAACACCAACATCATTCACCAACACGCCTTTCAGGAAGAATGCGCTGATCTGCTGGCTCAGTTTGATAAAATTTACCTTTCCCATGAGTTTGGCAGAAGGAAGCCTGATGCAGATACCTTTCTGGTTATCCTGGAAGAAATGGGGTGGAAGGCGGAAGAAACCCTCTTTTTGGATGATTCTACCCCTAATATTAAGGCTGCGGATGCCCTAGGAATAGCTACCTACTGGATAGAAACACCTGAAGTATTTGATGAGCTAATGCCTAAACTTTTGCCTTGAGAGAATGATTGAATTTTGAATGAGGGAATGAGTGAGTTTTGAATGAATAGCAGAATGAAGGAGTGATGGAATGGTATGCTTACTAAGTCTCTTTTATAAATACTTCCCATACTTTCTTACGGACCTCTGGAATGACGTCCTCCTCGAACCAGGGATTCCTACGTCGCCACATGATATTAATAGGAGAAGGGTGAGGCAGGGGTATGATGTTATCCTCCACATAATATTCGTTCCAGTTTCTAACTGTTTCTGTGAGATTTCTTTTTCGCTTCCTACCAAGATAGTATTTCTGGGCATACTGGCCTATGGTGAGAATTAGCCGAATATGCGTAAGCTTAGTTAAAATCCGTTGATGCCATAAAGAAGCACATTCCGATCTTGGAGGGAGATCTCCTCTTTCTCCTTTACCGGGATAACAAAATCCCATAGGAAGAATTCCCACATTTTTCCTATCAAAGAAAAAGGCATCTTCCATCCCCAACCATTCTCTTAGCCGTATCCCGCTCAAATCATCCCATGGAATCCCTGAATGATGGGCCTTAGTTCCGGGAGCTTGACTAGCGAGTAATAAGGGTACATGCTCATGCAGTTCTAGGATGGGTTTGGGGCCAAAGGGAAGATGTTCTTGACAATGCCTACATGTACGTACTTCAAACAGAAGTTCATCTAAGGTCTCGGCCGATCCCAGGTCAGTTAGTGAAGTTGTCAGCATCTCAGCTCGTGTAACTAATTCAGGCCTAATTCATTTTCAAATACGTCCCAGACTTTTTGGCGCATGGCGGGAACCACTTCAGCTTCAAACCAGGCATTTTTTCTTCTCCACATAATGTTTCTTGGAGAGGGATGAGGCATGGCAAGTATCCTTTCAGGTAAATACTCCCGCCAATGTCTAACCGTTTCCGTCATGGTTTTCTTGCGTTTCTTACCCAGATAGTACTTTTGGGCATATGAGCCTACAGCCAGGATCAGTTTTACCTTCTTCAGATGTCTATGGACCCTGTCTTGCCAAAGCTCAGCACATTCCGGTCTCGGGGGCAGATCTCCCCTCTCCCCTTTTCCAGGATAACAGAATCCCATAGGGAGGATTCCCACCTTACTCTCATCGTAGAAAAAGTCAGGTTCCATTTGTAGCCAATCTCTCAGTCGCTTTCCTGAAAGATCATTCCACGGAATACTGGTTTTATGGACCTTAGTGCCTGGTGCCTGCCCTACTATGAGTATACGAGATTCTTCGTGAACTTTTAAAACAGGGTTAGGGCCTAGGGGAAGATGTTCTTCACAGTACCTACAAGCCCGAATTTCCTTTAGAAGCTCAGCTAGGGTCTCCACTTTGGCCATTATCAGTAGTGGTCATTCCAAGCTCCTGTGCGAGCTCTTTTTCTCTCTTTTTATTTGTTACTGCACTGATCCTAATACTGATTTCATACAAGAAAAACAGCGGAATGAAGATCAGAATCATGGTCAATGCATCCGGAGGTGTGATGACCGCTGATAACAGCATGAGAACTACAATGGAATGCCTACGGTATGTACGCATGAGCTTGGGTGTGAGTATGCCCATCTTGGATAGGTAGTAGACAATAATGGGTAGTTCAAAGAGTACCCCTCCTGCCAGAACTATTTGAGATACCATGGTAATTACCGCTCCCATTCTCCATTGGTTCTGGATTTGGTCAGAAATATTGTAGTTAGAGAGAAACTGTGCGGAGAATGGCGCCACTATGTAATAGGCGAATCCAACTCCGATAAAAAATAGTAAGCTAGTAATGAACACTGTCCCTCTGAGGCTTTTCTGCTCGTGGTCATGTAAACCCGGCTTTATGAAGCGCCACATCTCCCAAATGAAATAGGGGAAGGACAAGATGAACCCACAGATGAGTGATACGCTGATAGATTTCAAGAACTGCTCGTAAGGGGCAATCACGATGAAGTCCACAGGCATCTCCTCAAAGCAGAGAGATTCCTGAAGGTTACAGAGAAATCTATGAAGGGGGAAATCAGATTCAAACGGCTTCAGAAAAACCTGATCTACTACAGTCTTAATATTCAGGAATACTCCTATTCCCAATACTACAATAGCAGCAAAGCTTCTTATCAGATGCCAGCGTAACTCTTCAAGGTGCTCCAGAAAAGACATTTCTGCCTCTGGCTTCTTTTTCTCCTCTTTTTTCTTGCGTTTACGCTTGGTATTTAACTTTAACATAGGCTTAATCCCAACAGGCACGGTTCTATCACGCTGTACATATGATGATCAGCATGAATTCTTAAAGGTAAGTCTTTTCCTAAAAAGTGACGGTAAATAGCTTAAAATCATTTTGGCCGGGATTCCCCATACCCAAAAAGACCATGTCTACCGCACTTACCATCTCAGAACGTTTGGTGAAAAACAAGTACTTGGCTTCCTCATTAGAAGCGAGCATTTTATCTCTTCTCACTCCTGTTTTTAGGTCCAGAGAGGTGCATAGTACTTTTCCTCTGGCTCCCTTTTCTGATAGATAAATCAGCCTCAATCTATTTCTGGAGATTCCCGCTACATAGGAAAGAAAGTTATCGCCATTACTATCTCTTTGCCTTTTCTTGATCACCTCTCCCCACTGAACTTTCCCTTCCTGTACATTTACTCCTATACAACCAATCTCATACAAATAGTATTTCCCTTTGTTCATATAACGCTCTTCGAAGAGAAATACCCCATCATCTCTATTCAGGATAAACTCGAATGAGCTAAAGTTACTCTCCTTCTCGGAAAAGTATTTTATCACCTTATCCGGTATGGGTTCTTCCATAGATACATTCTCCTGGAAATCTGTGATCCTAATTCTCTTAAGGAAAATATGTGTCCATTTCTGGAAATTAGAAGGCTTTAGTAATTTACCGTTAGGTAACCACTGGTTAGCATCCAGTCTGGAGGAAATTCCGGTAATGATGATCTGGTTAACAGATTTAAGCTCCATTTTTGCATTCTGGATCTCTGAACCCGGCATTTCTATGGGCTTAGTATTGCAGGATTTACTCATGAAATCATACTTGATAAGGAGGGGGACTATCCTTCCTTCCCGGGAAACCATAGCAGCACTGCTAGGAACCGCCAGAAAATAAACATTACTACTATCGTCTATTTTGATATCAGAGATTTCATATCGCCCTGCGGCGCGAAAACCGACGTTTCGGTCGCGACCACATAGGTGATAGCGATGATCCCCACTGCTAGGCTTAACCACTTCATGCCCAG
>JBCDBC010000046.1:0-11964 GCA_039184535.1 Bacteroidota bacterium
CTATTAGCTCCCTAGGATAATATTGAAGTAATGGCTGGTTTAATATAATCAGATGAAGCAGAAGGCACTTACTTTCGGATTAGGTCCACTATTTGAATGGTGAGTAAAAGGGACAGGAGAATAATCACAAGGGTAACGGGGATGCAGAGGAAGGGTTATTACCTCCTAACTACTAAATGTAACAGCAACGTAAAGATTCACGGATGTGCCGCTACCCAGACTTCTCCATCTTCAAAGATCTCTTTCTTCCAGATGGGGACAGTCTCCTTGAGCGTATCTATGCAGTATTGGCAGGCTTCAAAGGCCGCTTTTCGGTGAGGCGTAGCTACCGCTATGATGACCGCTATCTCCTGAATCTGCAACACGCCCGTACGGTGATGGATAGCGATCTTTTCACACTTCCATTTCTCCTCAGCCTGTACCGCTATTTTGCGCATCTCGGAAACTGCCATGGGGCCATAGGCTTCAAACTCCAGCCGCACCACCTCTTTGCCTTTGGTGTTATTCCTGACGGTTCCTACAAACACCACAGTACCTCCACAACTATCTGAGGCGATCAGATCTGTGCATTCCTGTACGCTTAAGGCTTCTTCTTTTAGCTGAATATCAATCATGGCCCAATTCTTTTTCTAAAAATGCATGCATTTCCTCCCAACTCAAACTTGCACAGGTAAGTCTTCCGGGAAAGTCCCTGGCAGCGGCAAAAGCCAAGAAGTCTTCAGACAGCGCTTCATTCAATTCATTCTCGGGATTTAGCATAGCCAGGTATTCTTTACTTAGTTCCAAGCCTTCTTCTATGCTCTTCCCCTCCAGATAGGTACCAAGGACTGAGGTAGCAGCCTTGGAGATAGAGCATCCATAGCCATGAAATCCCAGATCTAGGATCTTTCCCTCTTCTACATTCAGATACAGCTCAAATTTATCCCCGCAAACCGGATTATAGGCTTTCAGGATATAGGGGCTGTCTGTTCTCTTCCCGAATTTATAGGGAGTCTTGCTATGTGTAAGTATGACGGTCTTATACAGCTTCCTGATTCTGTCATTCATGCAAAAAATAGCTGAGTTTGTCTGACGGCCTCTACCAGTTTATTCACATCCTCCCTGCTGTTATATATGGAGAAAGAAGCTCTTGCAGTTCCAGGTAATTCCCACATCTCCATCAGAGGTTGGGTACAGTGATGCCCCGCCCTAACGGCTATGTTCATCTCCCCCAGCATAGTGGCTACATCATGTGGATGTACCTCTTCCATGACAAAGGAAACAATCCCACTCTTTTTAGGCGCTGTTCCTATGATTCTCACACCTGGAATTTCAAGCAGCTTTTCTGTGCAGTAAGCAGTCAGTTGTTGTATATGTAGTTGAATGTCCTTTTTAGGTAAAGTAGCCAGATAGTCCAGGGCATGTCCCAGACCTACTATTCCAGCTATATTGGTAGTTCCCGCCTCAAAACGCTGCGGCACATCCGCAAAGGTAGTTTCCTCAAAACTCACCTCCCGTATCATGTCTCCTCCTACCTGATAAGGCCCCATTTCTTCCAGCAGGTCCTTCTTCCCGTATAGTATGCCTGTTCCGGTAGGGCCAAATATCTTATGCCCCGAGAATACCAGAAAGTCTATGTCCAATGCCTCCACATCCAGCTCATAGTAAGCCATACTTTGGGCGGCATCCAGAAGAACGGTAACTCCCTTAGATTTGGCTAGCTGGATGATCTCCTCAATAGGATTAATGGTCCCCAGAGAATTAGATATATGCACCAATGCAAGGAAGCGGGTATGCTCCGTCAGCATATTCTCTACCGTAGCTACAGTCAATTCTCCCTCATCAGAAATGGGTAACACCTTTAAGCTGGCTCCTTTCTCTTTACACACCCTTTGCCAGGGGATAAGGTTAGCATGATGCTCCATGCTGCTGATAAGGACTTCCTCTCCTGCTTGTAGCCTGGGCTTGAGAAATGACTGAGCTACTAAGTTGATTCCCTCCGTAGTTCCACTGGTGTAGACTATCTGAGAAGGGTCAGAAGTATGAAGCGCCTTAGCTACTTTTTTCCTGACTGCTTCATAGGCCTGAGTAGCTTTGACTGCCAATGGATAAATGCCTCTGTGGATGTTGGCATTCTCCTCTACATAAAAACGCTGGATTCCCTCAAGGACAGATTTCGGTTTCTGGGTGGTAGCCGCATTATCCAGATAGACCAGGTTAGGATATGTCTGAAAAATGGGAAAGTCTTTACGTAATTCCTGCGGATTTACCATAATTATCCAAAACAGAGAAGGAGGCGTTTATGTTCTTCTGTAAAACTTCATAATTTACAGAATTCCTTTTTTAGACTCGTTATATATATGATTTTAGTAGAAGAAGCTTCCAGAATTATCGCAGACCATATCCAGGAGTACGGAACCGAGACAGTCTCATTACATCAGGCCATAGGCAGAACCCTCAGAGAGAATATTCACGCTGACAGAGAACTCCCTCCTTATGATAGAGTTACCCGGGACGGTATCGCCATCAACTATGCAGCTTATGAAGGTGGGAAGCGTGCCTTTCAGGTAAAAGGCGTAGCACCCGCGGGCTCACCCCAAATGGTATTGCCTGAAGTAGACGGATGCATAGAGGTAATGACAGGAGCCGTGATGCCGGAAGCTACAGATACTGTCATCATGTATGAGGATATCAAGATGATGGATGGAATTGCAGTCCTGGAAGATTCTGGCATCACGCAAGGGCAGAATATCCACTATCAAGGAGAAGACAGAAAAGAAGGAGAGGTCATCATTCAAGCGGGTACCGTCATTTCTCCCGCAGAAATAGGCGTATGTGCTTCTGTAGGGAAGCATGAAATAAAGGTAGCTAAGCTTCCTTCCATGATGATCATCTCCTCAGGAGATGAGTTGGTGGAAGTACATGAAACACCCCTACCCCATCAGATCAGAAGATCTAACGTTTACCGACTTACGGCTTCCTTTGCCCATATGGGTATAGCGGTGGACCAGCATCACCTGAAGGATGATATGGAAGAAATTCTGAGAGAATTGGAAGCCATTCTCAATAAGTATGATATCGTTATACTTAGTGGTGGTGTCTCTAAAGGGAAGTTTGACTTCCTGCCTGAAGCACTTTCCCGCTTGGGAGTAGAAAAGCTTTTCCATAAGATTCGTCAGCGTCCCGGAAAGCCTTTCTGGTTTGGGAAGAGGGAGAATACCATGGTATTCGCCTTACCTGGCAATCCGGTTTCTTCCTTCATGTGTACGCAGCGGTATGTGCTTCCCTGGTTGTATGCTTCCATAGGCGCAAGCACTGAAAAGCCAATGCACGCTAAACTGAAGGCACCCATCAACTTCAAGCCAGATCTGACCTACTTTGCGCAGGTAAGCCTGGAGTCAGATGCTTCAGGAACACTCTGGGCCATACCCGTTGAAGGACACGGTTCCGGCGACCTCGCCAATCTGGTAGATGCTGACGCTTTCATAGAATTATCCATGGGTAAAGATGTGTATGAGGAGGGAGAGGTGTATAGGGTGATTAGGTATAGGTAGGTTTAACCCCCTGAGGACCTTTAGTTATGGATCATGTCCTTACTCTCCCACTACCCCTGGAGAAATCTTGGTCAAACTGGAGGTGAGTTTCAGGAATAAATCCTCGTACTGTTCATACTGATCTGATGGGCACTGTCCCTGTGCCTCAATAATGACACCATCATGCATACAGAAGGTTTTGAGGTAGGTATAAGAGGACCCTGCTTCAGAACATGTGTAGCGCATTCGGTATCCGGGAATGTTAAGCTTGTACACTTTCTCGCCCTTTTGAACCGTAGCATATTTGCCGGACTCTGATTCATACTCCATAATGCATTCATCCTTCCACTCAGAATGGAGGATAAATTCTTTCTCCTCTTCCATGAGTTCATAAATACTGTTGAGGTTAGCTGCATTATGGCTTCCCCAAGCAGAGAAACTCGCCAAAGGATTCTTTGGATCTACAAAGCTGCTCCCATCTCCACTCTCTGAATCCCTTCTATCCCAATAAGCAGGATATTCCACCGTAAATCCGAATCTGACATTTACATGTCGATCAATCTCCATAATGGCAGGATCATAAGGAGGTTGTTTTGAAGAAGGTGTACAGGCAGAAAGCAAAAAAAGGCATACAAGGACTAGTGAGCATTTCATAGGCTAATGCCTGTTTATGAGAAAAAATGACATTAGGTAACCTATTCAAAAAGCCATAAGTGATCTGCAGTTTCACAGTTAAGGCAAAAAAGGGAAATACGTTTGTACTTCCCTTTAGGTAATTCACCTAAGATTTACCGACATGATTGTGCATGGTCTTAACCAAGGTTCGCAGCGACTTCTGGTGAGAATCTCACATCTCCACGAGTTTCAGGTACAATGGTAGCTACCCCAAAGTACTCCTCACTTCCGCTCTCCATATCACCGAAGTCCCAGTTACGAGTGAATGTATAGGTTCTGGTACCCAGGCCACTGGGACGTACCCACTGAGTTCCTACAGTACCTATGAAATCATCCAGATTCCCTATACTATGCCAGTGAATGTTTCCATCTGGGAGTGTATCAAAAAAGTCCCTACCATCATCTCTTTCTACCAGAAATCCCCTTAGGAGATACCAATAGTTATCATTTACTTCTCTTGAAGTCCAGTTTACCGTAATGGTAAGCCTGGCAAACTCAGTAGTAGAAGAAATTCTACCTACCTGAAGGCTGACATTTGAAATATTTGCCATAATTGTAATGGGTTAAATAAGGTTGAACAATGAAAAAAGGGGTGAATTAGTTTTCAATCCCAACTGGAGGGTGCTCATAACTCTCTCCTGTTGCAAACATGGGCGACTTCCCAACCTTGGTGGGAGAAGCCTTGGGCATTTCACTAGCGACTAAGGGCTCAGTTAGGGTATCTGTCTCATTTCCTGCTGTAGGAATCGGCAAGCCACCAGATAGGTACATAGGCGATTTTGCCATTTTACCTGTTTTGATTGCCATGGGAGACAAATACTTCTTAGTCACATGAGATACTCTCTTTCCGCTTTTTTGATCTTTAGACATATTGTTACTGTTAAAGTATTAGACTAAGGAGTAATCGATTGATCAATCAATTTTTATGTTCGTTTACACAAATCGTCTTTTCAGCGGGGAGGAGGACCGATACATTATAGTGAGGGGGAAGTGGGATTTCTTATCCTTAAATTCGGTCGATTTTGCTAAGAGTGCAGAAAGGAACCGATTGTAAACAGGAGGGGATAAAAAAAATCAGGCCAAACCTGATTGTATGTTGATATTTCAATAGAAGTCTAGCTCCCTGGGATTTAACCAAGGATGATTCATTTATGAAGAGAGCCTAACGTTCTGATTAAGAAAGTGATAGATTAGTTCTGGATTCAATTCCGAGCTTTTTAGCTGCCTGACAAAGTTTTTTATCATTGGTTAGGATAGCAGCATTCATCTTTTGAGCAAGTGCAAGGTAATAACAGTCATAGACGGAATGATCTATTTTACAGGCCATTACCAGGCTCTCCTCATTTAATTCTTCTACAGGAAAAAATACTTCTACCTGCTGGAGAGCTTTACTTAACAAGTAAAGAGATTCCTCTACTGAAACTTCATTAATTTTGTGGTATTTCCATGCGGCGCTACTCGCCTCAGCATGAAATAAAGTGGGGGCCAAACATAAATCACTAGCCAACCAAGCTTGATAAATAGCTTTTTGTTGCCCAGCAGTAATGAGGTTGGCAAATGCGGCGGATACATCCAGTACTACTTTCATCTAAGCTCTCTATCATCTCGTATCCAATCCACTACTTTCTTTTCATCCAGGGAGGCATACTTAGGTGCTTCTTCTTCCATTAAGGAAGCTAATTCTCTTCTCTTTGCCTGATAATCAACGTCCAGATTTAAGCCTTTGGCCAAAATCACGATGGCTTGCTGACTAAGGCTTCTTCTTTCTTCCTTAGCGGCTTTTTTCAAAGCCTCATAAATATGTTCTGGTAAATCTCTTACCTGAAAGGTGGGCATAAACTTAAGTTTTCATGCAAAATGCATGCATAATTTATCCTTTTTTGTTGGATTCTCAAATAAGAGCATTCCCCTCATTCTCATCTTACCCCAAAAAAGACATCCCGACTGAATCTGAACATCAGACCCAATCGGGATGATTATGTATTAAAGTGAAGACTCTACTGTGTCACCACTTTCCTGGTCCAACTGAAGTCTTCACCGGAAATACGGATGAAGTACAGCCCCTTAGGATAGGATAGCAGAGATATGGGTGTAGTAAATACCCCATTGTATCGGCTCATCCTGCGAGACTGGATGAGTCTGCCTCTAATATCCATCACCTCAATATTTACACTCGGAGCTGAAAGCCCTTCCTTCTGGAAATCTATCCTGAAGTAGCCATCATTGGGATTAGGCTTTACATCAAACACATATCCCTGCTGCTCCAAATCCTCTATTGGGGTAACTCCAGCCAATCTGAGTTGATCTTCAAACAAACAGGTTCCAGTAGAATCTCTTACCACTATGTCATAGTTCTGAGCTTCCAGATCAGTAAAAGTAGAATCGTCCTGGAAATTCATCCCACCATCTATACTGTACTGGTAGGGAGGGATACCTCCTTCAGGTCTGATGCTCACATCACTGAGCCCATCTTCCACATCAAAAATGGCAAAGTAAGAAGCTCTCAGGTCACACTTGGCGGCATCAGTACAAAACAGACTGGCTCTCTGTATACCAAAGTCTCCAAACTGATTCAGGACAGTATCTCCAGCAGCATTCAGGATAAAGTATTGCCCATCCGTAATACCATCTCCAAAACGGTCAAACATCTGGAAGATATAACAGCCATCGTCGTTTAAACAAACCGGTGTAGTAATGGTCTGGAAGAACAATCCATCATAGGTACCTCCTGTAGCCACCAGCTCATTGTCCTCATCTGTGATCTGCCAGAAGGTTTCTTCGGGGAAGTCATCTGTGAATACTATGACTGTAAACTCTTCCAGTTCGTCTGAGAAGTTCATGGCTAACTGGACAAAGTTATCAGATGGTTCTTCATCTTCTCCTCCATTCACGTTCTGGAAAATGATGGTTACCAGATTA
The DNA here is from genome assembly GCA_039184535.1 of Bacteroidota bacterium. GTDB lineage: Bacteria > Bacteroidota > Bacteroidia > J057 > J057 > JBCBKZ01. The sequence goes on from JBCDBC010000046.1 coordinate 7,107, forward strand.
TTTCCAGGGGCAAGAGGGCCTACAGAAATGGTCGCATTGGCTACTTCCCCGGAGGCTAGGGAACCTATCCATCCAACAGTATCTACATTTTCACCATTAATGTTAAGCTGAAATTCTCCAGATTCTATGGCAGAAAATCCTTCATTTCTGATTCTCACTTCTACATTAGCTGATTCACTACATACCTCCGTAATCACTGTTCTGTCAGCCAGACTGGCATTCACATCAAATAGATGGAGAATGGTGGTCTCTGTAGTATCATTTAGCCGATTATCATCTGTTTCTGCTGCTACAAAGGCCTGGATAGAATAGGTTCCTTTAGCTGAAAGATCTATGGTATTGGTAAAGGTTACAACGATAGAGGAGTCAGGCTGAAGTGCCTCAGAAAAGGTCTGCGTATCTATGACATTTCCCTCAAAGATGAATCCTGCGGTATAACCTGAAATAGCTTCTATACCTGTATTCACTATCTCCATACTTACTGTCTCTACATCTGTCAGGCTGGCGGAAGTTTCCGGGCTGATGATTCTCTCTGCTCTCAGGTCAAATGTATCGGTGCCTATTTCGAAGGCCACAATGCGCGTAGCAGAGCTGGTTCCTCCACCGCCTCCGTATTCTGAGGTATACCAGAAACTGAGCCCGTTGGAAGGATCTACAGACATATGCGCGTAGTCTCCAAATCTTCCGTTAGCAAAAATAGGGTTACTTCCCTCTACAATGACGGTTTCTGAAAGGGTCATTTGTCCAAGTGGGTCGCCGGCCTTTCTTCCTGTCATTCTGATTCCGACAAACTCATCTTCGCTGGATACATTATAGCCGAGCCCTATATTTCCAAATTTATCCATGGCAATGGAGGACATGTAGCGGTCCAGGCTATCTGGTGCATAGGTACCTTCCTGGTACAGACTCCAGTCTTCAGCCTCCGTTTTTCTGAGCTCCATCCATCTGATCCCTGACAGGTTTTCACCATCCGTCACATCCGTCACAAATGATAGCACAATGGACTCGTGCGTATCAAAGCTCCTGAATTTAGGGATGTTCATGATTACCTCAGGAATGGCATCCAGCCCATCACCTCCTTGCTGAGGCACACACTGAAACCCAAATCCGGTAACGGAACATGGAAAACCATCAAAGTTAGTAGTAGGAATACTGATACTTTCTACCTGAGTGGCGTCTGGATTATCCCAGTTTATGTCAAATAGAACCAGGTCGATCTCATCCTGAGCCGTTTCTCCCCAGGAAGCATCGTCCATTTTCATCGCTATGGGGCGGCCATCCATAGGCAGCTGGGTTCCGTCAAAATCTACCGGAGTAGTTACGTAGAAACCTGCTTCCGTATTCTCATTTCCTGGGATCGCTACTCTTTGAATTCTCACTTCAGGATTACCCGCCATGAGAGCTGGCTTATCCAGGAAGTATTGGTGAAGTGCGCCCGGTCCTTCCTCATTAGTAGTTACTACCAGAAAGTCTCCCCATACCGCATACTTGGGATAATCGGGAAACTCAGGGGTGGAAAAAGTATAGGCATAATAAGACCCAAATGGATCTGAAGTTGCTGAAACTGCTACCAGGAGGTTAGCTGGATCTGTAAATTCTGTGATAATCCACCTCTTTTCTACCTCGTCATACAGCACTATAGGATCCCCTGCAGAAGTAGCACCCAGGTCCTGCCAGAGGTCCTGCATAGCAAACTGCTTAAGCAGGGTTCCTGACTTATCAAAGATCCCCACCTGGGTTACATTGATAGCCTGAATGTAATACCGCTGTCCTACATCACCTGTAGGGTCATGAGGAGAGTTAAATCCTCCCAGTCCATCTCTGTTGACAAAGGGTTCAATAGTCTCTCCATTCTGCAATTGAAACTGACGGATGGGGTCTGGGCCTAAGTGAGCTAACTCTGGTATGCTAGTCAGAGATTGGCCTCTACGGCCCTTGAAGTTATCAGGTACTTTACGGTCCTTTTTGAACTGTGCCTTGGTGTACCTGGGTCCACGACGCGACCTGATGTCCTTAACTTTTGGTGATTCTCCCAGGTAAGTAGCCTGAGAACTTGACACCTGAATCTTTAGCCTTTCCAAATTTGATTGTCCAAAAATAGACATGGACGATAAAAGCAAAAACGATAGAATAATGTGTTTCATTGATATGTGATGTTAGTCCTGGTTTTTGGAGGGGATATTGGTTGATTGTGTGTTCTCCAATTTCCTCTCCTTGGTTTGTTTAACTGATACTACACGCTTGTCAGCCTCCAGTAAGCTGATGACCTTTTGCATGTTTTCGGGATCGCAATCCATGTTCATGCGGTAATCTGGCCTTGATCTGCTGATAGGCTGAATTCCCTTAATCCCATGTGTTGAATAATCCGAGCTGATTTGTTCTGAGGTAACACCTCTTTTGAGAGATACCTGCACATAACAGCTTTCCTGCTGACTGGCTTGTTCTACTTTAGCAGTCTTACAGGAAAAGAATAGTAAGACAGGAATGAGTAGGTAGTAGTGCTTCATAATTAACATGTGTTTCGCGAAATCAATTAAAGGACTTGGCGCCTGATAGTCCTAACAATTGTCAGATAGATGACAAAAGTATGAGGAAATACCCTACGACTTTTGAGAAAAAAGTTGTTATACAACTATTTCATAATTTGAAATTTTATTTTACAATAGGAAATTACTTAGGTTTAGAATGGCTTGGGAGTAATCACAGGTTTACAACAAGTCAGATAGTAGCTCAGAAATACTATCAGAAACTCTTTCCTGAGAAAGGGAGCAATAATTCGAGGGAGAAGGATAGATGCAACAAGATCAACTAACGATATTTCTTATTGAGCAGAAAAGGTATCAAAAAATTTCTGAAAAATAGGCTTCAGCTCCTCCACATCCTGATAATTTTCTACAGAAATTCTCTTACTACCGCCAATCATGGCAGATAGCCTCTTCCCATTCTCTGGCCGAAACAGACATAAGACCGGCATTAAGGTCTCTGCTTTTGCCAGCTCATACCCTACGCCCAGGCTAGGCGTAGTTACCTCTGCTACGAGTACATCTGCTGACCGCAACCAATCCATATCCCGCTCATAAATATCCTCATCCCCAGGCCCCTCTTCTCCCCAGGAAGTGAGAGAAGGATCTGCTATATGTTCCGTTAGGACAGTCCCATAGTCCGTAAGTAGATGGATGATTTGCAGATAGAGGTCTTTGTCATCCCTTCCTCCTCGGATGGAGCCAGCAAAATAGATCTTCATACCCCTGGTAAGATTAAGATTGATGAAATCTCCCCTAGTTACGCAAAAATATTTTCTCCTCTCATGACTGCTTTTGGGAACAGATGGCATGTGCCTAGATGAAAAGGGAAAATTAAGTTGTACACATAAAGTGGCTTAAAGCAGAAATCCGAACCTAGTATCATACTAAGTTCGGATTCTGTTTCCTTGGCGGAGACGGAGGGATTCGAACCCCCGGTACCTCGCGGTACAATGGTTTTCAAGACCACCGCATTCGACCACTCTGCCACGTCTCCGGGACGAAATTACAACGCTTTTCTAGATTGACAAGGGGTGATCAAAGATTTTCTCACATTATCACCATCTTTTCTTATGGCCAGCCTTGTATAGCCTTATTGCTTGAGGAGCTTAAAGGCCCTGGATTTTCCCTGAAAATCAGTAACTAAAGCCCAGTAAACTCCTATGGGCCAGTTCATACTGGAAATTTCTGCTTTAGCCTGTCCGGGAGATACAGATTTCTGCCCCATGACCTGTCCAATGCTGTTAATGACCTTAATTTCTTTTACCGCTTGAGAATTCTCCCATCTGACAGTGAGAATGTCTCTAACAGGATTCTGTACATAAATTCTGGTTGTTGAAGAATGCGAGATACTCGTGTTTAGGGTAGGAAGTCCCAATTCTATAGACACCGGCAGATGATCTGAGAACTGCTTCAAAGCTCCACATACTGTAGGCGAAACGGGCCCGTCAGCATTACACCTCAACTCTCTGTCATAGCTGTCTCCCCCATTCCCAAATACTTCATAGGTGTCGGTTTTGTAAAATACGCCTCTATCCTCATTTTTTATGGCATCGGACAATAGGATTATGTCAAATCTATCATCCAAGCCCCCTATCACACCACAATCACTACTGACAGTACGTGGCGACTGGGTGTGTACCAGGGTGTGTACAGGTCCATTCCAGTTGTTTTCTTTGCCCGCCGGGTCAAAAAAGTCTATTTCCGGGTCTGTCTGCTTTACCAGATTTTGAAATCCATCTTCATTGGCTGCTGAGAAATTGAAATCTCCAAGCAGAATTACATGCTTCCCCCTCCCATTCTCATCCATCCAGTCTATGATATTTTCCGTAGCCTGCGCCCGCTTAGCCCTATCAGAGGAGCTATTACTAGCTTTTAGGTGTGCCACAATAAAATATAGAAACAAAGTATCTCCTGAAGCTACACTTTCCTTATCATACAAGGTGAAGACATTTACATCTCTAGGATCAGCTTCTATGACTTCTACTCCTACATAGCCCAGTTTATCTGCCCGATAGAATATGTTATTGACAAAAGGTGCTCTGGCTTCATTGGTGATTTCTCCGTAATCAATCTGGTCAGTGTAGGTAAAGCCCAAGCCTCGAATTCTGTTGGAAAAGGCTTCGCTTGGAAGGAGTTCATTTACTGTAAGTACATCTGGCTGAGCTGCTGTTAAAATGGTGCTTAGCCAACCGTCTTTTTGGCTGAGGGTAGGCCCACAGGTATTATCTCCATACCTGAGAATATTATAATGCATGATTTTCAGGCTTCTTTGAGCCTGAACAGGAGAAGAGGACCAGCCTAGTATCAACAAGAGGCTAGCTACAAGAATAAGC
>JBCDBC010000047.1:0-11924 GCA_039184535.1 Bacteroidota bacterium
AATAAAAAGAGAATTGGCTGTATTTAGTTGCTTTCTACCAGTTCTTCCAAGTAAATCTGGCTTCTGGAGGGATTAAATTCTCCATTAGGGCCATCATTTACTAGTGTACGTTCAAAGCGCTTAATCTTACCTATTTCAGGTGCGTATATTTCATAAATGAAGCTGTAGGTAATAAAGCTATTTGTGTCAGCTCGCTGAACTACCATGACACAATCTTCATAGGTTTTCCCTCTGACCACCACGGTGGTATCCGTACTTTGGTAATTGAAGATTCTGTTGCCCAGGTTGTTAAAAAGATGACCGTTCCATCTGGCATCATCAAAAACTGGAAAACGTAGCACAAGGTAGCGAGTATTATCTTCTATTCTCTCAGCAAAGTATTCTCCCGATTCAGTATCTGTTTCCAAAAACTGTCCCCAAACACGAGAAGGCTCAAACTGATAGTTTGTTCCGAGGGCTAAGTCTGAACGGGACACCTGGACTCTTTGAACGGGGCGGCCATCTAGGTCCGTAAACGTACTCCCAATTTCTTCTTTCTTGAAATACTTCTCTACTACCGGTCCTGCTGAATTAAAGCTGGTGTCAGCAACTTCTGTTATGGTGTATTGTCCTTGCCGGACTGGGAAGATATTCTCTCCGGCTTCAGGTATGACTTCCTTATTTCTATTGCAGGAAATGCTGAGAAGGATGAGGCTGATTAAAAAGGCTATATGAAAAAACTTACTCATGGAGCTAAATGGGGATTATAAAGCCCTAAATGAGGAAATTAATGCTCATGTCCAAGGAAAATGGTCTTGCAAAATTACCTATTGAACTAAAATTAGCTTACCCTCATCGGACTATAACCACAGGGGTAGTGGTAATGGTATTGCTCACATTATCATCCCTGTCTGTTATAAATACGTCAAAGGTAGTCACATCTTGTGAAGCTCCCTGTAAGGCTAATCTGATAGCAGTAGGGGCTATCTCTACATTGATGATACCTTGAATAGCTGGATTTTTTGTATCCGGGGTAAGATCTGGTAAGGTATAATTTAGGGTGGCCTGCTCCTCCGTTAACGGAAACTCATCCGCGTACAGTCTTCTATCTACTACCACCAGATTAAACACCCCGTTGTCATCGCTTCCTAGGTTTCCATCTCCGTCAGTAAATCTTAGTCGTAAGACCATAGAGTCTCTTTGGTCTTGAACTGTGTCAGGCGTCAGGCTAAGAAATTCCAGGCTAGGTTCAGCAGGAAATCCGGGATCATTGTTACATGACACACTAAAAATTCCAGCCAGCCCCACTAACACCACCAGCACACTAATTATATTTTTTCTTTTAATCATAAGCCTGGGATTATCTTAGAATTAAGCATAATTCTTTGTATAAGGTACGGAATTCCCCTCTTCTTGTCTATCCTTTTATGACACTTTTTATTCCTTAAACGAAGGAAATCTTACCGACTACCAAACGAGCTAGGTAAAGCTTTATCATTTGAATCAGTACAATTCTCTTAATCCTTACCCTATACTAACATTAAATCTCATCTAATGGTTAGATAATTACCTTCTTTTTCAAGAGGCTCCACTTAATTGCTTCAAATTCTTGCAGTACTCTTAGATTTCTTAATAATTTGCGAAAGAAGGAGGTTTTTTGAAAATACCTAAAGAATTAATGGGAAACATTAGAAGATTTAAAAAGATCATGGTCGCTAACCGTGGAGAAATAGCGATCAGAATATTACGAGCCGCATCAGAACTACACATACCTACTCTCGCAATCTACACATATGAAGATAGATATTCCCTTCACAGATATAAGGCAGATGAATCCTACCAGATTGGGGAAGAGGGGGATCCATTAAAGCCTTACCTAGACATAGATGAGCTCATTAATCTGGCTGTCCAAAAAGGGGTAGATGCTATTCATCCAGGGTATGGTTTCCTTTCGGAGAATGTACACTTTGTCAGAAAGTGTCAGGAAGCAGGTATAGTATTCATAGGGCCCAAGCCGGAGGTGATGGAGAGGCTGGGGGATAAGGTGAAAGCCAAAGTACTCGCCAGAGAGGTAGGAGTACCTCTAATTCCGGATAGCCAGGAACCCTTAGTGAAGTTAGTAGATGCTACCAGAGAAGCAGATAGAATAGGCTATCCCGTCATTATTAAAGCGGCTGCAGGAGGAGGCGGTAGAGGAATGCGTGTGGTAAGAACGGAAGAAGAGCTTTCTACGGCATTCTATGAAGCCCGTAATGAAGCCAAAACAGCCTTTGGAGATGATACCATCTTTCTGGAAAAATTTATTGAGAACCCTAAGCACGTAGAAGTTCAGATTCTGGGAGATCAGGCGGGAAATATCCTGCACCTGTTTGAAAGAGATTGCTCTGTGCAGAGAAGGTTCCAAAAAGTAGTAGAGGTAGCCCCATCTACCTTACCGCAGGAAACAAAAGACAAACTGTATGAATATGCCCTCAAGATTGCCAGAGAGGTAAATTATAGCAATGCGGGTACCGTAGAGTTTTTGGTAGAGAATAATGAAGTCTACTTTATTGAAGTTAACCCACGAATTCAGGTTGAGCATACCATCACCGAACAAATTACAGGTATTGACATCGTAAGGTCCCAGATACAGATAGCTGCCGGCTATAAACTTACTGATCCACAGATTCACCTGCCTTCTCAGGAGTCAGTTACCTACAATGGATTTGCCGTACAGTGTAGAATCACTACTGAGGACCCACAGAATAACTTTAAACCTGATTATGGAAGGCTGTTAGCCTACAGATCTGCCAGTGGATTTGGGATAAGACTGGATGCAGGTAGTGCCTATGCAGGAGCTCAAATCTCTCCCTTCTTTGACTCCATGCTGGTAAAGGTGTCCGGCTCAGGAAGAACCCTTAAAGGTGCTTCTCAAAGAATCCACCGTGCCCTGAGAGAATTCCGTATACGTGGGGTGAAGAGCAATATCCCCTTCCTGTTGAATGTGATGAACCATCCTGAGTTCTACAATGGGGATGCTACAGTTAGGTTTATTCAGGATAATCCGGAACTGCTTCACTTCCAGCCCAGACTGGACAGGGGAACACGTACCATTAGGTACCTGGCGGACGTTCAGGTAAATGGGAATCCCGACGTGAAATTCATAGACCCAAAGAAGCAGTTTAGAATACCAGAGGTACCTTCCTTTGAGAAAGGAGAATATCCCAAAGGGTCCAGAGATAGATTAAAGGAACTGGGACGGGAGGGCTTTCTCAAGTACATAAAGGACGAGAAGAAAGTTCTGCTTACAGATACTACTTTCAGAGATGCCCATCAGTCTCTGTTAGCTACCAGGATGCGTACCCGCGATATGGTGGCTGTAGCAGAAAGCTTTGCCAAGAACCATCCGGAGTTCTTTTCCATGGAAGTATGGGGAGGAGCTACCTTTGATGTGTGTCTAAGGTTCCTGCATGAATCTCCCTGGACCAGACTACGGGATTTTCGGGAAGCTATTCCTAACATCCTTTTCCAGATGCTTCTGAGAGGATCTAATGCGGTGGGATATAAAGCCTATCCTGATAATCTGATTGAGAAATTCATAGAGAAAGCTGCTGAGACGGGCATAGATATCTTTAGAATCTTTGATTCCCTGAACTGGATAGATGCCATGAAGGTGAGCATCAGAGCGGTAAGAGACAGGACGCCATCTCTGGCGGAGGCATGCATATGCTATACAGGAGATATCATGAATCCTGAAAGGACTAAGTATGACTTGCAGTATTACTTAGATCTGGCCAAGTCTCTTGAGGATGAGGGTGCACATATATTGGCTATCAAGGATATGGCGGGTCTGCTAAAGCCTTATGCTGCTTATAAGCTGGTAAAAGAGCTTAAAAATGCAGTGGACATTCCTATCCACCTGCATACCCATGATACGGCGTCCATTCAGTCTTCTTCCTATATGCAGGCTATAGAGGCAGGAGTGGATATAGTAGATGTAGCCATGAGTTCTATGTCAGGTCTCACCTCTCAGCCTAATATGAATTCTGTCATAGCCATGCTGGAAGGACATGACAGAGACTGCGAAATCAACCTGGATAAGCTGAATGAATTCTCCAACTACTGGGAGATCATCAGAGAATACTACTATCCATTTGAGTCAGAACTACGTGCAGGTACGGCTGAGGTTTACAAGCATGAAATTCCCGGGGGACAATACTCTAACCTGCTTCCTCAGGCTAGGTCTTTGGGGCTGGAGCATAAGTTTGACAAGATTAAGGAAAACTATGCCATTGTAAACCAGATGTTTGGAGACATAGTGAAGGTGACTCCTTCATCCAAGGTAGTGGGGGATATGGCCATGTTCATGACGGCCAATGACTACACGGAAGCTGAGATCATGGAGAAGGGAGATACCATCGCCTTCCCGGAATCTGTGAAGAATTTCTTCAGAGGAGACCTTGGGCAACCTCATGGGGGATTCCCTAAAGAACTGCAAAAGTTAGTTCTCAAAGGAGAAAGACCCTATACTGATCGACCTAATGCCCATTTGGTGCCCATGGATTTTGAGCGGGAACTTGAGGAATACCAGAATAGATTCGGACTGGACTGGAACTTACTCGACTTCCTGGCCTACAAATTATATCCAAAGGTGTGGGAAGATTACCACGACCACTATGAGAAATACGGGGAAGTGTCTAAAATTCCTACCTCTGCTTTTTTCTATCCCATGAAGACAAATGAAGAAATTATCGTGGAGATTGAAGAAGGAAAAAACCTCCTGATTAGGTATATGTATACCTCAGAGCCAGATGAAAGTGGAGAAAGAGATGTCTTCTTTGCCATTAACGGTCAGACCCGTGTGATCAAGGTGAAAGATGAGAAGGTAGCTTCAGTTAAGCCTACACATAGAAAGGCAGTCAATGATAATGAAATTGGTGCTCCCCTTCAGGGTAGACTGGTGAAGATATTTGTGAAAGAAGGGGATAAGATAGAGAAGAATGATCCGCTTTTTGTGATAGAAGCCATGAAGATGGAATCTACTATCACGGCTCCCATTGAAGGGAAGATCAGTAAGATTCATATAGGAGAGAAAACCATGGTAGAACAAGATGATCTGGTAGTGGAATTCTCCTAGAGCAAACACAATCTTATAGAAGGGGCTTCAGACATGGAGCCTCTTTTTTTATTTCCACGCCTTATACCTTTCTCCAGGAGGGATTCTGCCAGGTCTTTATTAATGCAGGAAATGGTATGAAACTAGGCGATATAATAATTTGAGTATCGAATAATTAATATTTAAATATTTGAATAATCTTTTTTTTGAGAAAGTATTGGGTAAGATTATTCGGATATGGTAAGCTTATTTATTCTCCTTTCTGTATCTATTATATGTAAGCTTTTAAGAAGAAGTGTTACAGGGAAATTTAGCTATATGGCTGATTTATAGAACATTAAAGTATATCTATTTCAATATGTATCCTTTGAGGTGAGGTAATAGATATTCCTAAAGCTAAACCTTTTTACACGTTAAGATAGGTACAATAAGAAGTTCGCAAACTGAAGAGAAATATGTCATTTTTGATTCAAGATAAGAAGAAATACTTATCTAGAATTAGGAGACACAAACATAAACGCAATCGGTATGCTAGCTTTATCCACTTCACGTTACGACAGACCCAACAACACACATAGCAAAAAAGTATCACCAGTGGTTTTTCCACCGGTACCCAAGAATTATTAATGGTTTGTAATTGCTGTTCAGGCCGACAGAGAAATCTGTCGGTCTTTTTTTATGCCCAGGAATTCATCCAGTCCATACATTTTTTCCAGAAAGATCTTTCCTGCTTCTTGATTATCTCCAGTTCCCTTCTTTGTTTCATGATAGCTACCACCCTTAAATGGTGAGGGTCCATACTCGGATCAGCATTAAATTCTGCGTAAGGGAGAATATGACACATATAGCGTATATCTACTCTTCTCAACATACCGATAGTAGATGTCTCTCTGTCTTCGATATTGAGGTTTTTTTTGAACTTCCTGGGTTTCACACGTAGCTTCTGCTTAGCTATCTCACTTAGATCAGGAGATCCGGCCAGTTTCCAGGCTGTATACCAGTAGGCTCCTGTTCTTAGGATGGCCCTACGCATTCTTCTTTCTACCATTCCACCCAACATATCATGATAGGCAGCAGCATAGCCTCGTGAGTAGGTTCTGATAGTCAGGTTATTTCGAGATTCATACCCGTATTTCTGGTCATGGGAGAAGGACTCATTTAGTTCTTTCTCAAAGCTTAATACTGAATCTAGAGCCGTATGACTTTCCAGGACAGCATACCACCCTTCCTGAATGACATCCTCTATATAGTAAGACCTACCTACAAAGAAATTATAAGATTCTCCAAATAGCTCTGGTAAGCGGGATTCCCAGAATCCGTGGATCCCTTTCTGTCCGGTCAGCTGACCATTGTAGTTTTCTGTGGTGTGGAGGGGTACATGGGCATCTCCTACGTAATGGCCTATTTCTGCAGAGACCTTGACTATTCTGGCCAAATCCTGCTGCATAAAGGCGTCTCTTAGGTCGTACACCCTCCTAGGGAGTTGGTAAGGGAGGATTCCGTAGGCGTGAAGGGTGTCTTTGCTAAGTACTTCTACGGCTTTCTGCCAGTCCCTGGGCACATTGTCAAAAGGCATGCTGCCATAATGGTCAATGTCTATGAAATGTCTTTCTGCTTCTCCATCTACGGCATAGCGCCTCTTATCAGGATCTACTGCATGTTCTGTTATATAGTCTATGTGGGCCTTGTACAGCACAATCATTTCCGGCGGCAGGGTAAATACTGCCAATCTGTTGATGCGCTGGTGTGCCCAAAAGCCCCAGCCAAAAGCATGCTGACCCATCAGAAGGCCACAAAAAATGAATGAAAAAACACACTTTCTCATACAAGTCTTTATTAGGGCTGACTCAGAATTTTTCAAACACTTTCCCCATCTTCTTATCGTAGAGAGTAACGCTAATTAGCTGATAAATAGCACCTAAATTTAGTTAGTATTTCTTATACGGGAATAATTTTTGTAATTTTATGCTTTCTTATCCACTAGTTCATACTGTGGTAATGTTGTGATAATATTCTGTGTGATTTGAAAATACAGAATGAAAAATTGACTATCGGCAAATCATGTTGAATGACATTCTTCGGAACCAGGTGTTAACACGTGAATTAGAGCAGGTGCTTGAAAAAAGCCTGCATGATGATCCCTACAAGCTGATAGTTTGGAATGATAACATTAATACTTTTGACTGGGTAATAGTCTCCCTCATGGAGATCTGTGGGCATACGCAAGATCAAGCTGAGCAGTGCGCTTGGATTATCCACTATAAAGGGAAATATGTAGTCAAAAAAGGTTCTGAGAAAAAACTTAAGCCCATGCGTGAAGCATTGGTAGAAAGAGGAATAGGTGCTACCCTGGAGCAATAAGTCAGAGAGGTTACCCCCATGCCTGTATTCTGGCTCACTGAAGAACATATTTTCCCCCATCCTGAACTAGCGAATGAAGAAGGTATTCTGGCTATAGGGGGAGACCTGCATCCGGAAAGGCTCTTATTGGCTTATCAGAATGGTATTTTCCCCTGGTACTCTCCGGGAGAACCCATCATTTGGTGGTCTCCAGATCCGCGTTTTGTGCTCTTTCCTCAAGACCTTAAGGTGTCCAAGAGCATGAAGCAGATTCTCCGCAAGAATGTATTTAAGATAACCATTAACAAGGCCTTTAGGGAAGTGATGCGCCAATGCCAAAAAACCAAAAGGAAAGGGCAGGCGGGTACCTGGATTACAGATGAAATGATAGCTTCCTATGCCAAGCTCCATTGGAAGGGGATAGCCCATTCTGTGGAGGTGTGGGAGGAGAATGAATTAGTAGGTGGACTGTATGGGGTTTCCTTTGGGAAGTGCTTTTTTGGAGAATCCATGTTCTCACATAAAAGTAATGCCTCTAAAGCCGGATTCCTGACCTTGGTGAAGGTGCTTGAAAGAGAAGGATTTGCCCTGATAGACTGCCAGGTGCACACAGACCATCTTGAAAGCCTTGGGGCAGGGATGATTAGCCGTAAAGCGTTTCTCACCCAACTAGAAACTCATCTCAGTCAACCTTTTCCATGGGAAGGGTGGACGGACCTGGAAAAACACCCTGTGAGCTTTTAAAGTGTGTATTGAATGTTTGAATATCCACTTCACAACCCTTACAAGCTGCTACTCCCTGAATTTGATCATCAATCTGCTGGCTTAAGTGAGCAAACTTCCGGTATTCCTGGGTATAGTGTCTACTTACATACCCGCTGGTAAGTAGCATACTGAATCCAAATAGATAGGCCATCCAGATTCTTCTGACATTATGATGAGGTGTTTCGGCTTTATGGAGAATGAAACAAATTCGCTGATTGATAGGATGCTTTCCTAAAGACTGTACAAAGGCATTTACCTGTTCCTTCTGAAGAGAGAGGATAAATTTTGCGTAGCCTAATGGATTACCGAAGGCCTTAACTCCCTCCTGGTCGGCCTGGAACTCGCTTAGTAAGGTCAGTTCCTTCTTTATCTGGTAGAAAACGGGGTTAAACCAGCTGAGACTTTTGAGTAGAGAAAGTAGAATGAGTTCATGTGTATTCCGCTGATCTATATGTGAACCTTCATGAGCGAGAATGGCATGTAATTGTTCCTCTGGAAGATGTTTCATCCATCCCGGCCAAAGTAAATAAGTCTTTTTCCAGCTAAATACACCCACATGGTCTTTCTCTTCCTTATGGATGAGATGGAAGATTTTCCCTCCAAAGGCAAGCAGATCTCCTCTATGCTGCTTTGTCAATTTAAACAGTTTGTAGCAGGCAGAAAGAGTCTGTAGTAAACAAATCCCGAACCCTGTCCATAGAAGTAGATGTATCCACCCTCTATAAGTATGATACAAGGAGAAGACCATCTGGGATTTATAGAGAATCTTGTGCTTATAAGTAGGATTTGCACAACGACAAAACTCAATAAGATCTTCTTTAGGGATTTGATCCCATACAGAATAGGTATGAGTAGCTGGAACTGGAAGCACAGTCAGGGATAAGGTATAAATTCCCAGGAAAGTCATGCTGGCCAGAAGGAAATAGAGATAATATTTCCTAACCCGTAAGCTAGTGGTAGATCTGAGAAGGAAATGATAGATCGCCCATAAAGAAGCTGAAAGCAAGGTGGTAGTAAGAATAAAAATCATTAGTCCGGTGATTGCTGATCCAACATATCCTGCAAAGCCTTTAGTTCCTGCTCGCTTAAGCCTTTATTTTCAAGTAAACTGGAGATTAACCCTGTGGTGGAACCTGAGAAAACAGATTTGATAGCATTAGAGAGAAAATTCTGTTGGTATTTTCTCTTAGAGATTAGGGGAAAGTACTGGTAACTTCTTCCATAGCTTTCATGGTCCACAAAGCCTTTATCTTCCAAAATTCTCACGATAGTAGATACTGTATTATAGGCTGGGGTAGGGGAATCCGGCCATTGTTCCAGTAGATCTTTCACGAAGGCCTTTTTCAATTCCCACAAAAGCTGCATGACCTTTAACTCCAGGTCGGTAAGCATTTTAGGTTCCATATGGGAAGATACGAATAACTAAAGATTTAGTTTAATATCTGCTGAAAATTCTCCCGTGAAACTTGGGGGAATAGTTAGGGTAAGTTGATGGAGGCTGAGAAAACACCAATTTGAACAGTGGCTTGGTGGTCGCACTCTCCCTGCCCAAAGTCTATGATTCTTCCCTGCTGGTCAGCTGAACTCATACTTACAATTCCTGAGACAGCATGAGAACAACCATTTGTATAGGCGAGAGGGCTGATAGTATTGGCATGGCTTTCATTTCCTGCCTCATCTTTCAGACTGGCAGTGCCACTTACTTTCCATGCCGGATAGCTCAGTTCAGGATCATCATGGAGTTGAAAAGGTTTAGTGAGTAGATTTCCTTTCCAGAAGAAAGTTCCATTCAAGTTACTGAATACCGCTTTGGACACTTTTGAGGAGATGGAAAGCTTATCTGGAGCATCCATAAGGGACAGTTGGTAGATAAAATCTACCTGATAAAGGTTTCCATCCAGGTAAGTGAAAGCATAATGGTCTGCTGATAATTGTAGGATGACATCATCAGGATCAGCCCCTAAAGGGGAGGAACTAATGAGCTTACCTTGTCTCAGTCTCCCATCCTGACAGTTACAACCTACTCCAAAGTCTATTTCAGTAAACAGACTGTCAGAGGATTCATATTGAAAAATCTGGCTTCCTATACAGTATGGATTGATGTTCCCGGAAGTATCCCTGGATAGATAGATGTTGGTAAACATCTGTTGGATTTGGAAGAACTCGGTCTCAGCAAGGTAATGAAACCTGATAGTGTCCAGGTTTTTTTCTTTGGCTATAGGGTCTCCGCAACTCATGAGACAGCAGAGGAGCGCACCTAAAAGGAGGAAAGGGAGAGTCTTTATCATTTAACAGATTACAAGCTACTCCCACTAAAGAAAAAATCATACCAAGACTATTTTTAAGGAATTATCTTTATGTAGTCTTTAAGGTGATAACCGAAACTAATGGGAGATAGAGCAAATTATGTTATAAAATCTGGAGAGGAGATAACCATTTATTATACACACTGGAGGTCTATTTTTATAGCTAAAGACTTAATGTCTGGCCCAAAGAATTTCATCAGTTTCGTCCAGCAATTTGATAAAAGGGATTCTTTCCTAGATAGTCTATGGTTAGAAGGTTGCGTGCTAGTAGACCTTGATAAACAGGAGTTAGTTTTTTGGGAATCAGAAGACTTAGAAGAAACTTCTGTTAGGCTAAAATATCTCTCTCTATTACAAAAGAAGTGGATTAACTGGCAGGTATACTATTCTGAACGAGGAATGTACGATATAGAGGAAAGGTTGCAGATTGATTACGTCTCTACTCAAGAACATACTTTTGTAGAGGCGGATCGACTATCAGTAGTTAATGATTCTCCTAATGGGAGTCCACTAAGCTTGATAGTAATTAAACGTTTTGGGCAGTTTGAAGCTAAGTATGTTTATCAGGATATTTTAGAAGGTGTACTTCTGTTAGGGAAAGAAATGGTAGACATTCTATTATCAAAACCATCTGTTCCACTTCATGTAGAAGGGGAAAAATGTTTTGGGGAGATGGCGGCTATTGATTGTGATAATAACAGACTTATCATTGAATATGGAATGACTGGTTTCAATGAAAAGCTTGCTTCTATTTGGAAAGGTTGGACAATTCAAGTTGGGCAGTTTGGTTATATAGCGCTATTGAAATTAGCTGGACTTGAAACAAGCAACTTATTAATGCGAGAGGATGAAGTAGATAAAAGATTACTTGAAATTACCTCAAAAGTAGATGATTTTGATCCAAAAAGTTTCGCTAAGAGAGTTGCTAATGAAAAAGGCGTTAAGTTCCACCCAAATTTCTTTGATAATCACAAGCCTATAAAGACACTTTGGGAGAGGATATGGGATTTCTTTAGTGGAAAAAATTAACTGTTGGTTAGCATCTTAATTCTCATTCTTCGCAGTAAATAATAAGTAGCTGCTAAAACAGAGTCCAAGGGGGAATCAGTACTAAATGGAAAGATAACTTAAGAGCCTTCTCCCACCAAAGGAAGCCCTAACTGCTTTCTGTGCACCAGTCCCCAACTGGCCATTTCACTGAGAATGGGCGTGAGAGTTCTGCCATATTCCGTTAGGCTATATTCTACTCTGGGGGGCACTTCCGCATATACCTTCCTGTGAACAATATGATCTGCTTCCAGCTCTCTCAACTGCTGGGTAAGCATCTTTTGAGTGATCTCTGGAATGAGCTTTCTCAGCTCCCCAAATCTTAAGGTATCGGCATTTTTCAGTTCCCACAGAATGGCAGGCTTCCACTTGCCGCCAATGACCGAAAGCGT
>JBCDBC010000048.1:0-11863 GCA_039184535.1 Bacteroidota bacterium
AAAAATCTTATGTGCAGGTTTTTTAATGGCATTTCTATGTCATTATATGACTTTTGCACAGGAAGGTGGAAACAGCAAAAGAATTAGCGGTTCAGTTGTAGATGAAAGCAAGCTTCCGCTAATAGGTGCAACAGTAACCATCAAAGGCACTGAAAAAGGGGCCAATACTGATGCAGAAGGAAAATTTACCATCTTAGCCCAAGCAGAAGATATGCTGGTAATTTCCTACATAGGATTTCTAACACGAGAAATCCGCGTAGGAGATCAAACCAATCTTAGCATTACCCTAGGAGCTGATGACACTCAGCTTAATGAAGTAGTAGTAGTAGCCTATGGGGTGCAAAAGCGCTCAGATGTTACGGGCGCTATTGGATCTGTAAATGCAGATGAATTCAACAAGGGGATCGTCGTTAACCCTGGCCAACTGCTTCAAGGAAAAGTAGCAGGGGTAAACGTTACTAGTGTTAGTGGTGAGCCTGGTGCCAATCAGGATGTCATCATCCGTGGGATTGGCTCTTTGCGTTCAGGTACTACTCCTCTCTACGTGATTGATGGATTTGTACTAGACAATTCTACTACAGGAGTAGCCAGTAACCCCCTTAACTTCATCAACCCTCAGGATATTGAAACCATTGATGTCCTGAAAGATGCTTCTGCAGCAGCCATATATGGGGCAAGAGCAGCCAATGGAGTAATTGTAATAACCACTAAGAGAGGTAAAGCAGGAAAAACAGAAATGAACTTCTCAGCCTCTACTGCTTGGTCGACTGTTGCAAATAAATACGATGTATTCTCAGCCAGTGAATTTATCAATCAGGTAAATGCTATCAATGGCAACCTGTTTAATGCAGGTGGGGATACTGATTGGCAGGATGAGCTGACCCGTACAGCCAATTCTAATAACATTAATCTCTCTATGAGCGGGGCTGCAAGTGAAAGATTCTCCTACTATTTTTCTGGTGGAGTAGAAGATCAAGAAGGAATACTGGAGAATAGCAACCTGAGGCGTTATTCTGCCAGAGCTAATCTTACCCAAAAAGCCTTTGATGATCGCCTGAATATAGACTATAACTTTTCAGGAGCGAGAACAGAAAATAGAAGACCTGATCAGGGGGTCATCATAGATATGATTCAATTGAATCCTACCATCCCAGCCTTCACAAATGGAGAACCTACTTTTTTGGATGAGCAGCTGAATCCTCTATTGAGAAATCAGATCTATTCTGACGAATCTGAAAATACAAGGATACTGGCCAGTATTGCTCCCTCATTCGAAATCATTAATGGGCTGACCTATAGGCTAAATCTGGGAATTGATTATTCGGTTACAAACAGAGACCAACAAAGAGATCCTTACGCGCTGCTTGAAGGGTTTGAGTTAGGAAGGCTTTCCAGCTCTACGGTTAGAAATGAGAACCAACTGATAGAGAACACACTTACTTACCAACTTGAGGCTGGAATGCATAATATAACTTTTCTGGCAGGGCACTCCTATCAGAAGACTTTTGTGTTCGCTAAGTCCTACAACTTGGAAGGCTTTGTAGACAATGGGGTAGATCCACTTTTTCAGGATCAAACAAGTACTCAGGCTCAACCCACTACTACCAGCTCATTCGCAGAGGAGAATGAACTTCAATCTTTCTTCGGTAGGTTAAACTACCAATTTGACGGAAAGTACCTGGTAACAGCTACTCTCCGTGCCGATGGTTCTTCTAAATTTGGAGATAATAATGAGTATGGCTACTTCCCTTCTTTTGCCTTGGGGTGGAACATCAGTAGAGAACCATTCATGGAAAACGGGATATTTAGCAACCTGAAGCTACGTGCTAGCTGGGGACAAACGGGCAACCAGGAGATCCCCTCAAAAATCACCCAACTAAGTTTTACAGAAAGTAGAGATAACAATGATACCTACCCTCTGGATCCTGATGCCAACTCTTTAGATGAGTATCCATTTGGAACCATCTTTACCCGTTTAGCTAATCCTGACATACAGTGGGAGGTTTCAACACAGACAGATATAGGAATTGACTTTGGCCTTTTCGACGACCGTATCGTGGGTACCCTGGATTACTTCAACAAAGTTTCTGAAAACGTACTACTTGAAGTGGTTCCTGCTGACCCCATTCAGCCTACAGCCACTTTTTGGACCAATGTAGAAGATCTGGAAATCGTAAACTCTGGATTTGAAGCTTCTCTGGAATACAGAAGTAATCCCAGAAGTGCCTTCAGATACAACATAGGTGGTAACATCACCTTTATCGACAATAAGGTTCAGAATTCGCCATTTGCTGTATTGACTACTGGTGCCGCTTCAGGTGCAGGACAGACGGGAGCTACCATCAATGGATACATTAATGACGAGCCTATCGGTGCTTTCTATATGAAAGAATTTGTAGGAATTGGTGATGATGGCCTTAACGAATTCAGAGATACTAACGGAGACGGACTTGTACTGGAGAATGACCGTGTAGTAGTAGGAAGTGCCTTACCAGAGCTGATCTATGGTTTTTACATGAACTTCGACTACAAAGGCTTTGACCTGAGTCTGAACTTCAACGGCGTAGCTGGAAATCAAATCTACAATCACACTGCCATGTCTCTCTTCCAGAAAGGGCAGTTGGCTTCTTCTTTTAATACAACAGATTTTGCCGTTCAGTTTCCAAAGGAAGATATCACTAACTCAAATGAAGTGTCAACCCGATACCTGGAAGATGGTGATTTCCTGAGACTGAATAATGCTTCCTTGGGATACACCCTTATGCCTCAGCAAATGGGACTTGGAGACTGGGCTAAAAGTATCCGTCTTTCCATTACAGGTCAGAACCTGTTTGTGATCACTGACTACTCGGGATTTGATCCTGAAGTAAACACTGGAAGCTCTATTGGAGGGATTCAAACCTTTGGTATTGACCGTTTCACTTATCCTATGGCCAGAACTATTCTTCTGGGCTTACATGCATCATTCTAATCAATACATACCCTAATCACCTTTTAGATTTTAATCATTCGAAAAGATGAAAAAGAATATTGTAGTATTTACCCTAATCAGCATCCTTACTGTGATTAACTGGGGATGTACAGACCTGGATGAGAACATCCTGGATGAATCACTAACTGGTGCAGGCCAGGCTGAAGCTATCTCCGGTGCTATTGCACCTGCCTACGGGCAAGTTTCCTGGACATGGAGACACACCAACTACTATGGGTTACAGTTGATAGCCGCTGATGAAGCCATTCTCCCTTATCGTGGAGGAACTGACTGGTTTGACGGCGGTAAATATATTGCTACCCACCGGCACTTGATGACTTCAGGTAATAGCCTGGTTCGTGATTCATTTAACGAGCTGGCAAAAAACATCTCACGAGCCATCTCTGCTATAGAAGTCCTTCGTCCATTATCAGATGAAGGAAATACAGAAGCTACAGGCGCACTGTATGAAATGATCGCACTAAGAGCTTACCTGAATATGCTGATGCTAGATAGCTGGGGAATTGTGTTTGATAAGGAGAATTCTGAGGACCTTTCTAATATTCTAAGAGGTCAGGAAGCTGTAGCCTACCTGGAAGCAGAACTTTCTTCCGTAGTCAATGTCATCAATGCCAACTTAGCTCCAGCCAGACTTTCGCAAGCAGCTGTTTGGGGATTGTTGGCCAGGCTTCATTTGAATGCGGCAGTTTACCGTGATCCTTATGGAACACCCAACTTTACGGCTGAGGATATGAACAAAGTGGTTGAGTATACTGATAACATCATCAATTCTGGGAACTTTAGTCTTTCGCCAGAATACTTTGATCTATTTAATGATGAGAATGACAGTAACCCTGAGATCATTTTCTCTTTGGACCAAAGAGGAGTCCTTAGAAGAGAGCATAGTCGTTGGGCGTACTGGTCCATTGCAGGCTCACTCTTCCCAAGACCTGAGTTTCCCTCCGCAGATGGGACAGACGGACCAGCCATTACTTCTGATTTTTACCAGACTTGGGTAGATGCTAATAGGAGTATTGATCCGGCTCAGGCAGATGCCAGATTCTATCAGAAGAATATTGATATCCCAGAGGAGCTAGTGAACCTCACTGGAATGTCTCCTGCAAATGATGAAGACCATTTTTATTGTATCGCAGATAATGATTTTGAGATCAACAGAGGAATCCTAAGAGGGGTACTTTGGGGTCCTAGAAAAGGATCAGATGGTGCATTCATCAGATGCGATGATGGAAGTGTAAGAATCTATCCTGTCATACAAAGAAAAGGAAATGGCCCTGACAGAGACGTAGGATATGTAGTTCATACTGAGGAGGTAAACTTTACCAACGAAGGAAGGCTTCACAACAAAGGATACAGATGTTCCAAGTATCAGTTTAGTCGTACCTCTCCAAATGGAAACAACTTTAGTAGTGTAGATCTGGTCATCATGCGTCTGGCTGAAATATACCTGATGCGTGCTGAGGCAAAACTGAGATTAGGAGATGAGTCTGGTGCGTTGGCTGATGTGAACACATTGAGAGCTTCCAGAACTGCACGTCCCAATCAGACACCTGCTGCTTTACCGGCGATTAATCTTGATATCATGTTCCGTGAACGTGGATTTGAGCTTTACTGGGAAGGATTTAGGAGAGGAGATCAAATCCGTTTCGGAAAATATGAGGATTCCTGGACAGAAAAGACAGATTCAGATGTAAACAAAAGACTGTTCCCGATTCCTCAGAGTGCCATTGACGGTGCTTCTAATATTGATGGATTCCTGGTACAAAATCAGGGTTACTAACCCAAACCCTTCCACTAATAGAAAGCGTCATCCTGGCATTTAGGATGGCGCCTTCTATTTTTACTTGGCTTTGGTATTTCTAAGGGGTGGTTAAAAGTCTGTTAGTCCTTTCTAACAAAGTACACCTGGGCTATTTTACCATCTTTGATCTTATAGATGGCTATGGCTTCTAGCAATTCTCTTCCTGGGATTCCTGTAACTTTCTCCTGATCTATGACCGTATTTCCCATGACTATTCTGTTGACCAGCTCACAGTGGAGATCCGGGGTCTTCTCAAACATATTCCCATATCTGCTCCGCATATTCTCCTTTCCTGCATAGACAAACTGATCCGGGAAATTGTAGATCTCTACACTGTCTGCGTAAGGTGCCAGAAAGGCATCAATGTCCCTTGCATTGTAGGCATCCAGCTGCTCCTGGGCGAGCTGTTCGGGTGTTGGCATTTCTGATTGAGCTGTAGCTAGAGTAACTATTAAAAATGAGAGAATCAGCAATAGGCTATTTCTTAGGGGAAGCATATGTTATAGTTTAGTATTCAGTTTTTAAGAAGTATGGACAGAAAAAATAATGGTGAATTTACTTATCATTAAAGAGCATCTATTTCTTCATGTTTCCAGGGAAATCAGATGCAAAGCCAATGGCTGTAATTATGGCTTTCTTAGATAGGATCGGATACATGTCTATGAGATCATTTTCTGAGAAGCCATCAGAAAGCTTTTGCAGAATTACTTCTACTGTAAGCCTAGTTCCTTTAATTACAGGCTTACCTAACATTATCTCAGGATCAGCTTGTATGTATTCTGAATAGTCCATGTCGATACCCAATAAAATCTAAAAGTAGAAAAAACTTCTATTTTCTATCCTACGCTTTGTCAGGTCACTCCTCACTTAGATCCACTATTTGACTTGCTTTAAAAATTGCTGACCATTTTATAACAAAGGCTTCTTCAAGCTCAACTTCTTTGATAGCCACAAAATTAGAATAGGTGGAGGTATTACCTATCCTAATGAACCATAACTGAGATTCATTGTGCTTAGATTCATCAAAGAATTGGTTTTCAACTTTAAATAGTATCCATGGAAATTCATCCTCTGCATTCTTCTCCAATAAAGTCAGCATAGCATCTTCATTGTATTCTTTAGCAGATTGAAAGTATGCCGATTGAAGTTGGTCAAGTGAAGCGTCGGTGATTCCTTTCAAGGACATCATAAATCCCATAATTGACCAATTATCAGCTGTTTCATTACCAGGGATTAGCTCAAGTACATGGTTTTGTTGGTTTTCCTGATTATTTAACACTTTCCATTCGTATTCCTCTGGCCAATGAATCATCAGGCTCTCCTGGGATTTCAAAGAAAGAGAAGTACTCACTAACAATAAAAGCAGGCTAACAGAAAAGAATTTCGTCATACTATATTTTTGATGTTTACTCCATCAACTTCTCCAGTATCTCTGAAGCAGCCTCAGGAATGACCGTACCTGGTCCAAAGATCCCTTCTACTCCGGCTTCATACAGGTACTCATAGTCTTGCTTAGGGATAACGCCTCCAGCTATGACCATGATGTCTTCTCTGCCTATCTTTTTCAATTCTCCTATCAGATCTGGAACCAGGGTCTTATGTCCTGCTGCTAAGGAAGATACTCCAATGATGTGTACATCATTTTCGGCAGCCTGCATAGCCACTTCTGAAGGCATCTGGAAAAGGGGACCTATGTCTACATCAAAGCCCAAATCCGCAAAGCTGGTAGCGATCACCTTGGCCCCTCTGTCGTGCCCATCCTGTCCCATTTTGGCGATCATAATACGGGGTCGTCTCCCCTCCATTTCGGAGAAGCGATCTGCCAATTCCCTGACTTTCTGAAATTCGTCTGTATCCATAGCTTCCTTTGCATATACGCCCGAGACAGAGCGAATGACGGGCGTAAATCTTCCAAAACTGCTTTCCATAGCATCTGAGATTTCTCCTAGCGTAGCTCTGTTTCTTGCGGCCTCCACTGCCAACCCAAGTAAATTTCTGCTGCCGTTGGCTACAGCTTCTTTGATGTTTTGGAGGCTGAGCCCGACGGCTTCCTGATTACGGGCCGCTTTTACCGCCTTAATCCGATTGACCTGTAGTTCTCTTACGCGCTCATTATCCACTTCCAGGATCTCAAACTGACTCTCTTCTTCCGACACAAATCTGTTTACGCCTACGATCACATCTTTGCCGGTATCTATGCGTGCCTGCTTTCGGGTAGCGGCTTCTTCAATTCTCATCTTGGGAATGCCTGCTTCTATGGCTTTGGCCATACCTCCATAGGATTCTACCTCATGAATGAGTTCCCATGCCTTATGTGCCAGGTCATGGGTGAGCTTCTCTACATAATAGGAACCTGCCCAGGGATCTATGGCTTTAACTATGTCTGTTTCTTCCTGCAGGTATAGCTGAGTATTTCTGGCAATTCTAGCTGAGAAGTCTGTTGGAAGAGCGATGGCCTCATCGAATGAGTTGGTGTGTAGACTCTGGGTATGGCCAAGAGCTGCTGCCAGGGCTTCCACACAGGTACGTGCCACATTGTTAAAGGGATCCTGCTCTGTCAAACTCCATCCGGAAGTTTGGCAGTGCGTACGCAAAGACATGGACTTGGGGTTCTCAGGTCCAAACTGCTTCACAATCTTTGCCCATAGCATACGTGCAGCACGCATCTTGGCAATTTCCATGAAGAAGTTCATGCCTATGGCCCAGAAAAAAGATAATCTGGGCGCAAAAGCATCTATGTGTAGTCCCGCATCTATTCCCGTTCGAAGGTATTGCCAGCCATCTGCCAATGTATAGGCTAATTCCAGATCTGCTGTAGCTCCAGCTTCCTGCATATGGTACCCACTGATGGAAATGGAATTGAAGCGAGGCATATACTCCGAAGTATACTTAAAGATGTCTCCTATGATTCTCATGGAGGGTTCTGGCGGATAGATATAGGTATTTCTCACCATGAACTCCTTAAGAATATCATTCTGTATAGTTCCGCTTAGCTGCTCAGGCTTCACGCCCTGTTCTTCCGCCGCTACTATGTAAAAGGCCATGACGGGGATTACCGCTCCATTCATGGTCATGGAAACAGACATCTTATCTAAAGGAATATCATCAAAAAGAATCTTCATATCCTCCACAGAATCTATGGCTACTCCAGCCTTTCCTACATCTCCTTTTACCCGTTCGTGGTCAGAGTCATAGCCTCTGTGGGTAGCCAGGTCAAAAGCTACTGACAGGCCTTTCTGTCCGGCAGCCAGATTTCTCCTGTAGAAAGCATTAGATTCTTCTGCGGTAGAGAAACCCGCATACTGGCGTATGGTCCAGGGTCTTCCTTTATACATACTGGCATAAGGACCTCTGAGAAAAGGAGGCAAGCCTGCCGCATAGCCCGTATGCCCCAGTTTATTTAGGACATCCACAGTGTAGAGAGAAGGAATAGAAATTCCCTCAGCGGTTTCCCACAGGGGATTTTCCTGACTAGCTTTTAGCTTAGGTGTTTGGCTGGACTTCCAGCTATGTTTAGTGATATCAGGTCTTTTCATGGGAATTTCTGCATTAAAGCGTGATGGAATTCCAGTAGGTTCATGCCTCTGTACAAACAAAATTCTATTCCCCAATCAGAGGCATGATCATTTTTCCCAGCGAGAATAACAGGTCCTTGATGTCCCTGTTTTCTCAAGAATTCAAAAATCACTGGTGCGTTCTCTGGGTAGGAGGTATCATCACTACATAAGACATAAATATCAGCCTTAGCAGCAGATTCCTCCTCATTCCAGATCTCTTGTTCAGTTTCCCATCCTAGTACGCCCATCACATTCTCAGAGAAGGTAGCTCTGGCTGTTCGCATGAGGGGATCCCCAAATAAGATTATCTTCGCTTTGAGTAGGGTACCTCTCTCCTGCCCTTTCTTCAAGCTATCTCTTTTCACTTCTTCAAAAGGTGAAGAAGCCCTTTGAAGTAGGCCTGGATTTAGGAAATCCTTCACTTCTTCATCCATATTCGGATATCTGTTCACTCCTATGAGGGATTTTCTGGCTGTTACCAGTTTTCCTAGTTGTTTATTTTTTGTCTCCTCTATTCTCACAGAAATAAAACCGGAAGTATGTGCAGCTTGTAGTCCCCCTTCTTTCTCTATTTCCTGGAAGAATCCCCATGCCTGTTCTGCTAAAGCATCAGTTAGTTTTTCCAGGTAATAGCTTCCCCCGCCAGGATCCACGACTTTCCCCAGATAGGATTCGTGAGTCAGGAGTTGCTGAATGTTTCTGGCTAGTCTGTGGCTAAACTCATTGTCTTCTGCCAAAGTATGGTCAAATGGCCTCACAATCATTCCGTGAGCGCCTCCCAATACAGCGGAGACTGCTTCCGTAGTACCCCTCAGGAGGTTATTATGTCTATCTGATAAGGTCTTATTCCAGGTGGTATTAGTTGAGAGGATAAAGGGAGAAGGATCTGTATCAGCTTCCACTTCTAATAATTCTACCAGACGAGCAAATAATAGTCGGAAAGCCCTTAGTTTGGCGATTTCCATAAAGAAGGATGAGCCGGTAGAGAAGAGGAAGGCCAGTTTAGGTAATAATTTCTCAACCGTATGAGTCCCCTTCTCAGAAAAATACATAAGGTACTCCAGAGCGGTAGCTAATGCCAAACCTAATTGCTGAGAACAACTCCCTCCCTGATCCAGTACGTAAGTCATATCTATTCCCAAAGACCGGAAATAAGGCATGTCCTCCGTGCTCTTAAGGATGGAATCTATTCTCTCCATTTGGATAAGCTCCCATTCTCCTTTAGTAGAAAGCATGAGAGAATAGGGATCTACGAAACAGGTCCCTGTGATCCACTCTATTTTAGTATCATTATTTTGGGCGGCTTCTTTCAGTTTATCCCATACCTCGTCTTCTACCGCATTACTTCTGATATGTACAGCAGTTCTGGAAAGGTGCAGCTCAGAAAGCAGATCTGGTAGATTTCCTATATTTCCTTCAAACAAAAATGCCTTGATTTCTGCTTCCTGTGCAGCTTGGAGGCGCTGTCTTGCAGCTGGAATATCCGTAAGTGAAATTGCCTGAATAGGTTGCCAGGAAGGGTTTCCCAGTTTTATATGGTCTCCTCTTCTTACAGAGAGAGAATCACTACTTTCTTCCTTGAGGAGTGCTTCTATATCTTTCTCACGGTAATACGCTTTCATCTTAAAGCCCTCCGGTGTATCCCAATCCAGTTTTTCTAAAGGTTTCCCCTTAAGTTCCTTAAGTAATCTTGCCTCCCATTCTGCATTAGATACAGCTGGAAATTCAGCAAATAGGTTTTTCTGACCATGGTTAGGTCTACTTTCCATAAAATGTGCTTAGCTTAAACTAATTACTTAAATTTACGTCCTTTAAAGTGGGAAACAAGCGTACCAAGATATGGAGACAGTACAAAGTTTGATGATTTCTCTGACAGACAGAGCCGTAGAACAGGTAAAAGTTTTACGTGAGAAAGAGAATATTGCTGAAGGCAAGCTATTACGCCTGGGCGTAAAAGGAGGAGGATGCTCTGGTCTTTCTTATATTCTGGAATTTGATGAGAAAAATGACCTGGATAAGGTCTATCAAATAAAAGGAGTAGACGTACTGGTAGATCCCAGACATGAGCTATACATAGCAGGCATGGTGGTAGACTACCAAAGTGGTCTAAATGACAGAGGATTTATCTTTGAAAATCCTAACGCCACTAGTAGCTGCGGATGTGGAACTTCTTTCTCCACTTCCTGATTTACCTTATCCCAGGTAAACCAGGTTCACTATCAGAAATATAATTACTGAGGTAATGATGCCGAACATAAATACTGTATAAGATATTCGTAGGTACCTGTATTTCTTGCCCAGAACTACCCCCAGGAAGTAGATATCGTCTATCAAGGAGGAGTACAGATATTCCGAATCATCCATCATTTCCTGCATCCCCCACTTATACTCATCCCTAGGCATATTGTAGAAATTACCAAAGAACAGCAGGTTGGTATTCTTGGCTCTGATACTTTCTTCTGTAAAAGTTCCCTTAGTAATATTAGGTCTGGTGGCCAATGCAGAGAAGATGATGGAGCCTAGATTGATGATGAGCAGGAAGAAGGTAGGTATCAGGAGATGGGGGTTACTATCCAGTTTAGGCACTAAAGCTCCTAACAGAATGGTGATGATGATAGAGTTTACCTGAATCATCATACTTGCTTTCTGATCAGCAATGGCACTAAGAGAAATATGGTTCTTGGAGGTAAGCCTAAACATGGTTTCTATTCCCCTTTCCGGCTTCCCTTCTACTTTTTCCAGCTTCTTCTTGAGTTCCTTTAGCTTCCTTTCATTGATGTGCATATTGGTCATCAACTTCTGGTCCCGATCTTTTGTCAGCTCTTTGAGCATCCTCTCCATTTTTTGGAGATTCTTCTGCTTTTTTGCTTCCAGGACATTCTTTCCGTAAGGGGTGTAATAGCTATGTCCACGTAGAAAGGCTGTGCTGTCTTCATACCACTCAATATCGGTGTATACCTTATTCAAGTATATCTCCCATTCTGTTCTTAAGGCTAAAAACTTTTTGAAATAACTTCCCTTACTTAAGTGTATCAGGTCTGCGTCTCTGATAACTTCCTCCAACAGATTCTGAGGCTCAGCAGTTCTCTTTGTGGTGTCTATACAGGCCAGTATACTGGTAATCTTCTCCTCATCTACTCCCTGTTCTTCCAAAAACTTCTTCGCAATTTCCTTACTGGCATCTTCATGTCCTATATAGGTTTCCCGAAATCCTACGTCATGAAACCAGGCAGCTATGATAAGAATTTCCAACTGGTCTGCAGATAGGCCAGCATCCATTCCTATTTTTCTGACTCCTTTAATGACATTTCGGGTATGCTTATAGTTATGGTACACCATGTTTGCAGGAAGTACTTCTTGCAGAATGTGTGTACAAAAAGCTTCAACGGCTGCTACCAAGGGCCGAGCTTCTACCTCGGATATCAAGTCTTTTTCTACAGATTTTGGAGGAGTGTTTTCCATGTCAGGAAGTATAATCAATCTTTCATAGGTACTAAAATTTATTGATATCCTGAA
>JBCDBC010000049.1:0-11834 GCA_039184535.1 Bacteroidota bacterium
CCGACATCGCGCTCTTCCTGCCGCAACAGTTCTTCTAGCCCACGCCCGGCCCAGCCGGGCCGCGACCGACCTGGAGGTCGCATCACGGTGGTCGAGCCCATGAATGGCATCATTGGGATGACCAATCTCCTCCTGGATACGGATCTGAATAATAGGCAGAACGACTACGCCCAAACCATCTCTACCAGCAGTAACAACCTCCTCTCTATTCTGAATGATATCCTGGATTATTCCAGAGTAGAAGCGGGTAAACTGGAGTTGGAGATCAGAAGTCTTAAGCTGGAATATCTCTTAGATGAGGTAATGGCCTTATTCTCCTCCAAGGCAAATGAGAATGGATTAAAGCTGGACTACCATCTGGATAGCCAGGTACCTCCCTTCATTTTGGGAGATTCTACCCGTTTACGTCAGGTGCTGGTAAACCTTGTCAGTAATGCCCTGAAATTTACCAAGCAAGGGTTTATCCACATAGATGTACGTCTGGCACAGGCTAGTCCGCATGCGCTGACACATGGTGAGGAGTTCCTGCTTGAATTTGCCGTTACAGATACCGGAATCGGGATACCTGAAGAAAAAAGACGTACCATTTTTGACTCCTTCCAGCAAGTTGATAACTCCATCTCAAGAAAGTTTGGCGGAGTGGGGCTAGGGCTAGCTATCTGTAATAAATTGGTAGGGCTCATGGGAGGAAGCATCAATGTGGAAAGTGAAGTAAACAAAGGATCTACTTTCTTTTTCACTGTAGCTACAGAAGCTGATAGAGAAGCCGAGCTAAAGGATGATGGTTCCAGGCATGCAGCCAAGTTTGAGTTTGATGGATTACTGGGAGATAAATATCCTATCAATATCCTGGTGGCAGAAGACAACATGATCAATCAGACCGTCATAGAAGGGATACTAGAAAAAATGGGATTCGAGATTCACATCGTGGAGAATGGCCTGGAAGTACTGGAAGCGCTCGAAGAACAAAGCGTGGATATGATTTTCATGGATATTCAGATGCCAGAAATGGATGGGTTGACTGCCACAGAGAATATCATTAAACGTTATGGGAATGACAAAAGGCCTGTACTAGTGGCCATGACTGCCAACGCCATGATAGGTGTAAGGGAACATTACCTCAGAGCGGGCATGGATGACTACATCAGCAAACCCTTCAAACTCACAGACCTGGAGCTAGTAATCACCAAGTGGGGAGACCAAATTCTGGCCAAGCGCCTCAGTCAGGGAGTCAGTCAGGATTATAATTGATCTTTGTTTAACCACTTCTCTACATCCGGGAAGGTATAGGTAGCCATCTTTTCCAGCAATTTCTTCGGATCATCATCTACCAGAATCATTTTGCTGTTTTGGGCTACGAGATAGCCTTCTTTCACCATGGTATCAACGAATGATAGCAGCCCATCAAAATATCCGTCAATGTTCAGTATCCCTATGGGCTTTTGGTGAAGGCCCAGCTGAGCCCAGGTAAGTATCTCCGCCAGCTCATCTAGTGTACCAAATCCTCCGGGCATAGCAATAAAACCATCTGCTATTTCGCTCATCAGGTACTTACGCTCGTGCATAGTCTTTACTACATGCATCTCCTGTATACCTGTATGACCTACTTCTTTCTTCATGAGGAAATCTGGAATGACCCCTATCACCTCCCCACCCTTTTCCAGGAGTGTGTCAGCTATGATACCCATCAAGCCTATTTTGCCGCCACCATAAACCAATTTGATCTTTTGTTCTGCCATTAAGGAGCCCAATGCACGGGCTCCATCAGCATAGACCGATTTTTTCCCTGGGTTTGAACCGCAGAAGATACAGAGAGAAGAAAAAGACATAAGCGAGTTAATTTATTTCTATGATGTAGGTACACTGAAAAGATTCTCCGGGAGTCAGGAGTTGAATTCCCGCTTTCTCTAGCAATTGTCCATTAGACTGAGCTGAATCTGCATGCCCAAACCAGGGTTCCAGACAAACGAAGTGGGCTCCCGGCTTAGCCCAAATCCCTAAATATGGAAAGCCATCAAAATGAAGAGTTACAGAATGAGGGCCTTTAGTAGACTCAAGTTTTACCCACTTGGATTTCAAGCCCCTTAATACCAGGGCATCTTTCTCAAATACATGCTCATCTAAAGGGATAATTTGGCTATTCTCCAGAAGAGGATCAGACTGGCCTGAAAGCAATCCCCCCTCTAGTATGTCTCGCTGGATAGTCTCAGTTTGTTCAAAGCTGATTTGATAGTCAGTGAGCTTCTCTTCCTTATCTATGGGGCAGGAAAAGCCGGGATGGCCTCCTATGGAAAATGGTAAATCCCTTTCTCCAGGATTCTCAACCCTATAGCCCACATAAATTTTATTCCCTCTTAATTGATAAGAGACTTCCAGCTCAAACTCGAAAGGATAAATAGGTAAGGTCTGGGTATCCGTAACCAGCTTAAGGGTGGAAGATAAATCTGTCTGAGAAACTATAGCAAACTTCCTGTCCCTGGCTAAGCCATGCTGTTTCATGGAGAAACGCCTTCCACCGTAGAAATACTGATCCCCTTTGAGCCTACCCACTACGGGAAACAAAATAGGTGCGTGGCGTCCCCATACTGTAGGGTCAGCCTGCCAAAGATACTCTCTTCCCTGATGTTGGATGCTATGCAGTTCGGCTCCTTGGGGAGAAACACTTACGGAAAGGGTTGAATTAGATAGGGTTATGTTCACGTTAACTCAGCAGTATAAGTCGTTTATCTGCTTAAGATACCACTAATCTGTCAGAGTTCAGAAATCAGTTTGAATTTCTTTTTGATGCTTGCATCACCTCTGGTGATTCTCAGGGCTACTCTGCTTCCAGGTTTTCCAGAAAGGGTACTATAAATTTCCTGTAATCCCATTTCATCTGTAGGAGAAGAATTAATGGAAACTATCTGATCTCCTTCCTTGAGTCCAGCCAGATCCGCACTAGACCCCGGTCTAACATAATCTATATAGAACTCATTATAATAAGCCCCTTTTGCGACAATTTCCAGGCCGCTCATATTGTAGGTAAAGGCCTTCTTGAAATTTTGACCTTTCCGAAGGTAAATCTTGTTTCTAAAGTAGTCAAAAGTGATGTCAAATCGAGAGATGATCTCGGCCCCCATATTGCCATACCAAGCCCCATTTTTGAGGGAGCCTAAACTGCTAGGTTCAGGATAGCCAGCTATCACATCATCAAACTGAAAGCTTTCAATGACGTAGCTTTCAATCCTTCCTAACTTCCCGTATACATCTCCACTCAGCCCTTTCCCTAAAAATGTATTAAGACTTGGGTTAGGCGCTTTTAAGTCCTCATCAAAGAGAGATAATGCCTGACTAGCACCAGTATCTATCAGCCAGTCAGTAGTCATTCTCTGTCCATACTGATCTTCGAAGGTAGCATTCAGATACGGTTTCCCTTTTTTAAGGGTAATGGGTATGACAGTAGATTTTCTTTTCTGCTTGTATTTAAAGGGGTTATGTAGTTCTATATATTTCTGTTTGTAGTTTATTCTCACTACAAACTGATTAAAAATGGCATGGCCTATGATCCCATAAACGGGCTTACCAAACATTCCTGAATAAGAAATTAAGTCTGGTGGAAGTACCACTAATGGCATCCCTTTCCCAAAGACACCAGGTAACCTAAGATTCACGTCTCTAGCTAAAACCGCCTCAATAGCATCTCCTTCTCCCAGGCCTCTAATACTCACCTTAGTGGTGGAGTCAAGCGATAAAAAACTCGTAACCATAGGTTCAGTAAGGATAGTGGTCTTTACCCCTGTATCCAAGATGAAGTTCATCTCAAATGAACCATTAATACTGACTGGGATCAGGATGATGTTATTTTGAATCTCAACAGGAATACGGACCATACGGGCATCCCCTTCAAGGATAAATCCTGCATGGGCAGAATAGGGCATACTCATTAATCCCAGGCAAAGGAGGAGAAGGGTGGAAAGATTCCTGACTTTATTTCTAATACATTCAACCATCTCAGCGGGGCCTTTAGGTTTAGTCGTTTCTGTAGGCATTCTGGTAACGTAAATACCTCAGGAAGTAGGATTTAGCTACCTTATATTTGTACTTTAAAATTTACTTATTGTTTCAACCTTTTTCAAGTCTAAATTATAATGGATTTTAATCAAGAAGATTTTAATATTCGGCTTGAATGGGGAATGAAAGGAGTAAAAGTACTTTCTCCCGTTTCAGATGTTCTGATCATCGTAGATATTTTATCTTTTTCTACCAGTGTAGATATTGCCACTTCCAGAGGGGCTACTATTCTTCCTTACCCATACAAGGATGCTACCGCTAAGAGTTACGCACGGGAAAAAGAAGCTCTCTTGGCGGAACCCAAACGTACCTTATCACAGGCCTTATCCCTTTCTCCTTCTTCCCTCATCCAAATAGCCTCAGGTACCAGGTTGGTACTCCCCTCTCCTAACGGCTCTACGCTATCATTTGCGACTGGAGAAACTCCTACCCTATGCGGTTGTCTGAGAAATGCGAGGGCAGTTGCAGAATATGCTATGAGTCTGGGATCCCGAATAAGCGTAATCCCCGCAGGAGAAAAATGGGAAGATGGCTCTCTAAGGGTAGCGTTGGAAGATTATATTGGGGCTGGAGCTATTATTTCCTATCTAAAAGGGCTTCTTTCTCCAGAAAGTAAATCTAGTCTTACTGTGTTTAACGCAATTGAAAGCCAATTATCTCATACACTGAAGGGATGTAATTCCGGCAGAGAACTCATTGAAAGAGGATTTGAACAAGATGTACTGCTTGCTGCAGATCTCAATGTAAGTTCTACTGTCCCCTTTCTCACCAACAGATGCTACACAGGACATCCAACCATTTAAACAGGCAAGTATTTTTCCTCTCCACTCTGATACTGAAGAAAGGTTTTACACCCGGAAGCAAAAATCACCTCCCAGGCTAGCTTTCCTCATACTGTTCTTCTCTTGCATTCCTGATATTAGGTACGTAAAGCAAGAATTTCATCTAGCAGTATAAGTAAGACATTATGAAAAATATTCTCGTTCCTACCGATTTTACAGATGTAGCATTCCTTGCATCTGATATAGCTATGAAGCTCGCCCCTGCATTACATGCAAAGGTTCATTTCTATTCACGTGCCCACATTCCACCTAATTGGGAAGGGCCTTCTGAAAAGATGAAATTGGAATTTCCAGAAGCTTATGAACAGTATGAAGAAGTAAAAGCCAACTTCAGACAACTCAAGGAAAGGTATGCAGATGAAAAGACCTTAACAGAAATGAGCTATTCTTCTGGAGATTTGGTAGATATCTTGGCAAAATACATTGATGAGGAGGAAATCTATATGGTATTGATGGGTTCCAGCGGGGCTGATGGAATGAAAGAACTTCTTTTCGGATCTAACACTCAGAAAGTGGTCAAACAGGCGCACTGTCCAGTGCTAGTAGTAAAACATCAACCAGAGAATCTGGAATTCAAGAATATCGTATTTGCTTCAGACTTTCATCCAAGAGCTTTACCCGCTTTTGAGAAAGTGGTGGACTTTGGGTGGCATTTTGGCTCACACATTCATCTGCTACACGTATCTCCACTAGACTCCTGGAAAGAGCATGATGCGGGTGAAGAGGGAGACATAGCGCTCTTTGAGAAAGCCTGTTGGAAGCTCCCTTGCACAGTTCATAAATTCGACGATATGAACGTAGAATTGGGCATTACTCACTTTGCTACAGATACACAGGCAGACTTGATCTCTATTGCCCATTATGGAGAGGAGAACTTCCTTAAAGGATTATTCAGAGGGAGTATCACAGAATCATTGGTTAATCACTTGGAAATCCCTATCATGGTAGCAAACACAAAAAAGGCAAAAACATGGAATAGTATGGTGATAGAAGATAGTAAGACTATGACGTAAGTTTCGATAAGCAAGGTAACAGTAATGGCTACTTAGTAATAAGTAGCCATTTTTTATATCTATACATCATTGACGAGGGAGTCAAATTTAATGACTAAGCGTTTAATATCTCAACCAACATAGGAATGAAAGCCTCCTCTTCAACGCGTCTATGAATTTCTAGATCGTGCTGAAAAGTCTCAAGTTGGAGGATGAGTACCTTGAAAGATAATAATCCCTTTAGTTCAGGATAATTATTTTTAACAAATGAAATAAACTTTCCTATACCCTTTTCTAAATCATCATCTTCGTGCTCCTCTAGAATTTCATTTAGCTGAGTAAGTCTGCTTGCTTTCAGGGAGGTATCACTTTGGTCAGAGTGTACATCTTTAAACAGAGATTCTGCCAAAGGAAATAGCATATCTTCCTCTTCTTGAATATGGTGCTGTAAATCTGCGATAAATTTCACCCAAAACAGTTTGACAGAATAAAAGACTGGATATTTATTTCCATAGATTTGTTTCACTCGCTCTATAGACATATCAATCTCAAACAGTCTTTTCTCCAGGTAATACGTATGGGTGTTTTTCAAATAAGAGAAGAGCACTTCCAGTGGGAAGGTTTTCACCTGTTCAAGATCTAAGGTCTCAGGTGTATCAAAGTGCCTCACCAATAACTCCATAAAAGCGATATCACGATCATCAAAACTCTGATGAAACTCCATCCCAAATTTAGGATCATACTGATATCTGTTGAGAATAACCTCGAGCCGGGGGTCTTCAGAAATAAAATCTCTTAGTGTTTGTACTGCTGACATTTCTTGAAGAATTATGGTTCGTACTAAACTAACATTCTTCCCTTCTTGCTAAGAATGAGAAAAGTCATTCTTTCCTCACACTTTTGGCATTAGATATAAACAAATTAACATATCTATCTCATACCAAAAAAAAAATTATCTATCTTATTCAAACAAAATATACCCTACTCATATGAGCGAATTCTTAAAAAAATGGCAAGACAAGCTGGATGAGTTAGAAGAAAAACTCAATCTTCAGTCTCACCAGGTAGCAGCCTCCTTTGAGGCTCAAAAAGCTAAGATGACCTCCCAACTTTCTGAGAAAATTCAATCTCTAAAGGATACCCAGCTAGATGAGCAAACGACCCACCTAAAGGCCAAAATGGAGGCCCTTCAAGTACAGCTTGCACTAGGAAAAGCAGAATCTAAAGAAGCTTTTGAAGCTCAGAAGAAAGAACTGGATCATGCTGTCCATGAAGCCAAGCTTCAATTAGAAGCTTCTAAAAAACAGTTGGGAGAAGGCTATGGAGGTGTCATGAAAGAGCTTGGAGAACAATTAGAATCATTTCAAACCTACCTGGATGTATTTAAACTCCAATTCTATTTAGGGAAGGCAGACCTGACTGAAGAATGGAATACTAAGAAGAAACTGGTTCAGCAGGAACTCCATTCTCTCAAACAAAAAGCTGGAGAAAATCAGCATGCAGCAACTGAAAAGTGGGATGAATTCTCTGAAGAGATGCAGGAATCCTTTGGCCATTTCCAAAAGGCACTGAAAAAGCTTTTCTCATAAGAAGAGTATTTCTTTATGGAGAGAAATCTTTACTGATTATTCATGGAAAGGATCACTTTCCTGAAAAAATTTCGTATAATCTAAAGTACACAACTCGCTCCTGATACCGATTTTTTCTACATTTCATTTGCACCTTTATGGAGGAACGTTGGATAACGATCGGAAGCTACGTTGATATTCGGGTAGCTAATTCTGAAGCTGAAACCCTCAAAGCGAGTGGGGTTAGCTGTAAGCTGGTCTTTTATGAGCATGATGCCGTCTTATTCATCAAACCTGAACCCCAGGACTGGATTTTCATGGAGATCCTCGAAGGAGACTTTGAAGAAGCATCCATTCTTCTGGAGTTAGAACCTTATACTGTAGAAGACTTTGAATCTTCTGCTCACTTTAATGTGCAATACGAGAGTGAAAAAGAACAGACCCAGCAGGAGCGGGAAAAACTTCATTGGTATTGGGGCATCTTCCTGGCTATCCCCATCATCATCCGATTAATCATAGGTTAAGGGAAATTTCAGCTCCTTTCTTAGGTCGATTCATCCTATTTATCGGTACATTCAGTTAGTTGAGATGGCCTTTCCCTTCTTGATTGGGCTACTTAGGATCAAAGCACAAGATTATGCTATTGATCCGAATCTCCATTTTCGCACTCATTATTACTCAGACTTTATCTGCACAGATTAAGATCTCAGGTATCATCACAGGCTCAGGTGATCCTTTAATAGGAGCCAATGTGTATCTGGAAGGGACCTACGACGGAGCGTCTACAGATGATAAGGGTCAGTTCAGTTTTACTACTCATGAGAAAGGAGATGCCCAATTAGTCATCAGTTATTTGGGCTTCGAAAAAACTCTTATCCCCCTAAGCTTAGTGGATGAAGACATCATACTTTCTCCTAAACTGAAACCTTCCTCCTCTGCCCTGGAAGCTGTAGAAATTACTGCAGGGACATTTGAGGCCAGCGATAAAAAGCGAGGAGTGGCATTAAGCAGACTAGACGTAGTAACTACTGCTGGTGCTTTGGCAGACATACCCTCAGCCATCAATACACTCCCGGGAACCCAAAGCGTAGGAGAAGCTGGCCAGCTCTTCGTGAGAGGGGGAGATGCCTATGAAAGCCAGACCTTTATGGATGGCATGCCTATACCGGCCTTCTACTCATCCCAGGTGCCTAACCTCCCTGCCAGAGGTAGATTTTCTCCCTTCTTATTCTCTGGAACCCTATTTAGTTCCGGTGGATACTCGGCAGAATATGGGCAGGCCCTATCTTCTGCCCTCATTTTAGAAACGGATGGTTTACCAGAAGAGAATAGAACAGGGATTTCTCTCATGAGTGTAGGAACAGAACTCAGCCATACCCAGAGATGGAAAAAAGTAGCCCTTTCCGGAAGTGTAAACCTGACCAGTCTGGCACCCTACCATTCAATGGTTCCTCAATCCATAGACTTTCAGAAAGATCCTTTATCCTATGGAGGCTATCTCTTCGCCAGAGCAGAACCGAAAGCAGGAGAAAGTTATAAGGGCTTTGTGAGCTACGCATTTTCTGACGTTCATGCAGGCTTTCAGGAAATCCTCAACCCGGAAACCTATTCTTACTTCAAAGCTAAAAACGCTAATATTTACGCAAATGGCTCTTTCAATAAACTCATCAATGACAACTGGTTAGTGTATGGTGGCGTCATGTACACACGTAATGAAGAGCACCTTTCAGCTCCACAAGGACAAATCATCAATGACAGAAAGTATGGACAAGTAAAAGTGGTATCTCAGCACCACATCTCGTCTGACCTAACACTCAAGTGGGGTATTGAAGGAGGATACTTTTCCATGCAAGACACATTAGATGATGCCCGACAAAAATTTCCATTCTCCAGAGAAGGACTTAGGTCTGCTGCCTTTGCAGAAAGTCAGTGGAAGCCTACCACAGGATTAGCCTTAAGAGCAGGTGTAAGAATGGAACAGGATGCCCTCATAAATGATGTGGCCTTTGCGCCCAGAGTTTCCGCAGCCATTAGAGCTCATGCTAATGCCCAGGTTTCCATTGCATATGGGCAGTATTTTCAGAGTCCATTTGCTGACTGGCTAAGAATTCAGCCTGACTTAGGATTTGAGAAAGCGGAACACTTCATTCTAAATTACCAATGGCAGAAAAATGACAGAATCTTCCGAGCGGAAGGCTACTATAAAAATTACCAAAACCTGACTCTTTTCGATAGAGAAGATCAGTATAATCCTGCCGGATTTAGCAATGATGGTTCTGGTTATGCAAGGGGAGTAGATGTCTTTTGGAGAGACAGAAAAACCATCAAAAATGCCGAATACTGGATTTCCTATTCATTCCTGGACACAGAACGTAAATACAGAGATTTTCCAGAGAGAGCTGTTCCTGTCTTTGCTTCTAAGCATAATGTCTCTGTGATTGGAAAGTACTTTCTCAATGAATGGGACACACAATTAGGACTATCATATCATGTAAACAGTGCCAGACCTTATCATGATCCTAATGAGTCCGGCTTTCTTACAGGAAGGACACCTGCTAATCACACAGTAAGTGTAAATGCGAGTTACTTAACTCAGCTGTTTAATCACTTTACGGTTATCCATGTTTCCATAGGAAATATCCTTGGCAACAATCAGATATACGGGTACAGATTTACAGATGTACCAGATGATACCGGCCACTTCGCTTCAATGCCTATTGGTCAGCCAGCCCCAAGGTTATTCTTCGTGGGCTTATTCTTATCCATCTCTCAAACCAATGATTCAATTTTTTAAAGTTAAGCAGATACTATTATGAAAACTCTATTATCAATTGCGCTTAGTCTTACCATTAGTTTCGCTATCGGTCAGAATACTAAGTACCAAAAGGCTATGAAAGAAGCCATTGCTACTATGGAGACAGATCAAGCTACTGCACTAAACAAGTTCGAAAGAATCGCCGCAGCAGAGTCTGGGAAATGGCTACCGGCATACTACGCAGCATACGGATATACTCAGTCTAGTTTACAGACGGAAGGTGGCGACAGAAAGGACGCCCTTCTTGATAAAGCACAGGAATGGTTAGATAAGGCCCAATCCATTCAGGGGGAACATTCAGAAATATATGCGCTACAGGCTTACATTTATCTGGCTAGAATAGTGGCTTCCGCTGCTCGAGGTATGACCTATACAGGAAAAGTAAAAAGAGAAGTCGCTAAGGCGCAGGAACTGAATGCTACGAACCCAAGAGCAGAGTTAGTCATGGGTATGCTAGTGAACGGGATGCCTGCCTTTATAGGAGGAGGAAAAGATAATGCCTGTCCTATCTTTAGTGCTGCCTACCAGAAGTATGAGAACTTTACACCAGAGAATGATCTTTCACCTACTTGGGGAAAAAAGATGAATGAAGGTTATATTGGGTACTGTGGAGAAAGCAACTAGACTTAGTAAATAAAAGATAGCTGGAAGCAGAAGAAAAACTTAATGCGCTATGTGGAGAGACATATTATTAATAAGAAGTAAGGAAGCATTCCCGTTAAGAGTTGTGATCTATATCTTTTTCGGCCTGGTATTCAATCTGATTACCAGGCCACATCCAGATGATTACGCCTTACAGTGGATTTTTTCTTCTCTCATAGCAGTAGTCATGTGGGAAGGAAATGGATTTGTTGCTACCACATTGGATAAGGTAGTTACCTGGATAGAGAATCCCCTACGGAGACTACTGCTGGGAGTGGTATGTATGATGACTTATACCCTAGGTGCTGCATGGCTGATTGGGTATCTATTCTATGTGGTATACATAGGGAAAGATATGGCTTATTATAATGCTGCCGTACCCCAGTTTCTATATCAGGTTCTTTCCATTACCTTCATCATCACGCTGATTGTGCATAGTGCCACATTTCTTAGATACTGGCGTGATGCTGCTCTGAAAGCAGAGAAACTGAAAAGATCTCAACTGATCTCACAATATTCATCTCTAAAGCATCAGCTAAATCCCCACTTCCTATTCAATAGTCTTAATAGCCTGACTGCCCTGGTTTACAAAGACCAGGATCAGGCAGCAGAGTTCATCCAGCACCTTTCTCACACCTACCGCTTTGTATTGGAGAATTCGGAGAAAGAATTAATTTCTCTAGCTGATGAAATCAAGTTTACCAAGGGATATTTACACCTACTAAAAATCAGACATGGAGAGAATCTAAGGGTAAACATTAACCTTCCGGAAAATGAAGACCTTATGGTAGCACCTTTGACTCTTCAACTACTGTTGGAGAATGCGATCAAACATAATATCGTCTCAAATGCTAAACCCCTAGAGGTAAATATGTCTATGGATGAACAAACACACATAGTAGTAAGTAATAACATTCAAAAAAAG
>JBCDBC010000050.1:0-11812 GCA_039184535.1 Bacteroidota bacterium
ATGAGTGGTAATATCCTGAGAATGAATGGATAATAAATATGATACAGATAATTTTCCAATTTCCAAAAATATATAATTTTATTTTATTCTTTTTAGGATTATCAAATATTTGACAAGCGGCCCTAATTAGGTGCCGCCTGTCATCCGAACTGCACTATTTATCTTTATAGTGGTAAGTCTGGGTTCCCAACAGGTTCCGATTCAGGTCTTTTACCTCGATAAGTCTTCCAAGATCATCGTAAGCATAAAAAGTATAACTATGATTCTCATCTGAAGAAGCTATAAGCCTTAGTTGATTATCATAGGTGTAGGTAGTCATGAAAGCGCCTAAAGGGTGAGCCCTGGCTTCATCTAGTGGTGCATAAAGGGTAATTGGACCTGATTTTAACATTT
This sequence comes from Bacteroidota bacterium, assembly GCA_039184535.1. Lineage (GTDB taxonomy): Bacteria > Bacteroidota > Bacteroidia > J057 > J057 > JBCBKZ01. The sequence continues at coordinate 394 of JBCDBC010000050.1, forward strand.
CCACCAACTCTCCATTTCTCCAGTAACTTACTGCATATGATTCCTGGGTATTAGGGGAAAAGGTGATACTCCCACTTAGCAACAACTTACTTCCAGCCTTTCCCCCATTTCCAATTATACTTCCTTTAGCAAGCTTCCAGTTTCCAAGGAGGTTCCCTTCTCCTGGCAGTTCTTCAAAACTGGTAAATGCTATGTCCTGGTGAGAAGCACCTACCACCTCTGCCAACGGGACACTACTGCTGTAACCCCATATGTAGGAGGATGGCACATCATGTCCGTATGGGTACTGCTCCAGTAGGCTTCCTCTCTCATCATACGCATCAAATACAAAGCGCTCTGTAAATATTTCCTTATCAGGAGATTCTAATGTAAGGTCATTCACATAATGCTCAGGCTCTACCAACTCAGAAGCATAAATTTTATGGGGTAGGAGATTTCCAGATTTCCAGTTGTAACTCCTAAAAACTCCTTCTGTTAGTTTTCCATCTCTGAATACATGGGTTTCCACGGGAGAAGCATGCCTGTGCTGGCGCTTCAACTCATGGATAAAAGATCCAGTGTTACTGATCTCATAGTCCAGGGGGTAATAGTACCTGGTGGTAAACTGCTCGCCGGAAGAAGAACTATGGTGCTGGCTTGTTAGCTGAAAATGTTCATGATTATCATAAACGTAATTTGTTAGGATAGATACAGAGTCAGTTACCCCTTTTTGATTGTAGGTGATTTGAGTAGAAGAAACCATAGGATACCATACTGATTTGAGCGCAGGATAAATGGCAAGAACACTGTTGTGGCAGGGATGTATATTTACTTCATCCCCTCCAAAAACGGCACTTTCTTTATGTCTGATTCCATACACAATATCATATGCAGAAGGAGTTCTCTTATAGGTATTATAGGTTTTTTGCAGGGGGATAAACTGCCCTGATTCATTCTTATAATCTGTGCTCGAAATCAGAAGTCCATTCCCTGCTACTTGTAGATTAGGAATTCCTGCCGGCCGTAGGAACTTATAATCTAATATCGTGTCAGGTTGGTTAAGGTATGTTAAGGTGGTCTTTCCGAAAGTTCCATAAGTTCCATCTTTATCAACTCCATGAAATATACTTACCTGATCATATCCTACTATACTTCCTCCTGAAGTACTGTTTAAGGGAATATGACTTTGGGAAGTAGCTACAAATGCCAGGCAGGGTTCAGTAGTAGTTCCATATTCATGTTTTCTCACAAAAAAGTAATTCTCAAATCCCCAGTATAGTGGTCGTGACATACTCCTACCTTCTGAGTACTCTTCTTCTTTTCCATCTCTATCCCTATCTTCCCGATAATGGTATTCATACATCCTTAGCTGATCTTCAGATCTTTCCTCTCCATCCCTGACTATCACTTCCTTTATCCTGAGCCCACCCGCTTGTACGAAGGGCTCATCAGTATCCTCTAAAGCTACCTGATAATGAAAGCGAGAATTAATATCTCCAATTATTGAAGCTCCATAAGTATCCATACTTCCTTTCCATGTGTATGTACCTGCAGGAAGTGATAAAATGGTTTGATAATCCACCACATTCCCTTTCAAAGAGAAAGAGGGGCCTAAAAAATCAGCTTGTGAGATATCCACAATTTTAATGGCATTCCCATCCTCATCAAATAATCCCCACCAGGCATGTCCCTGCTCAAAAGGTATGTTTACCTGTCCTTTAAACCTAAAGGAAGCCCTCACCCTTACTTTAGAAAATTCTCCTGTAGCTGGTTGATAGTAAAGATCTGACAGATCCAGTACATTCTCTGTTTCTCTGGCTCCATAGGTTTGGAAGAAAGATTGCACACTATCTACTTCTGTCTCTAGGATTCTGGATAGGTCATTCACTAAAGAGCTGTCGTTATCAAAAGTGTGTCCCTCAAACCTGAATTCTGTGTGCCCGCCTGTAGGATAGGTTATCTGCTTTAATGTGTAGGCCTGACTATAAGGGAAACGTGCTTCTCTGTTTGCACCCTTAATTTCTGTAATGGTGGTAGTTCCCAGGTCTATATATCCGAAAAAACCTGGAATCAAGCTATGATTAGATTTCCTTCCGTTATAATATCCCCAGTGGTCCCTGGCAAAGGAGGTTTTAGCTGGTAGGTCATGGTAGGCGCCCCCCTCAAAATAGTGAAACTTATAAGGAGGAACAGATAGGCTTCCACCTGATTCCTGGACAGCCAAGAGTTTCAGCCTATGAGAAAGAAGTTTCTTCTCATACTTTCCCCCTGATCTATCATTTTCCCCTCCGACGAAATAGTCATGTGAGAATGTCCATGTTCTTGCGGGTATATTTTGCTGAAAATCACCCCTATAATATAAGTGAATGGCTTTTAAGCGATGTGCATTCTCTAGATCAAGGCGATCCATCGCGGATTCAAAAACCAGGTAGCCAGTATCAAAGATAACAGAGTCCATGACCACTGTCGTATAAACTCTTCTAGCAGAAAGATTAGGAGGTAGGATTGAGGAAGGGCTTCCCAACTCACAATCATCAATGGCTACTCTCTTCTCAAAGAAGGAACCTAGGGTGAGCGTAGGTAGCTGAGTTTGCTTGTACTTAAAACTTATGCTGTTCCCATAAGGAGAGCCTACCTTATCCAAGTACCAGGAAGTTATGGGCTTTTCATGCTCAGGAGAATCCGTGGTCCATTCTCTTTCCTGAGTCCCAAACGTATAGGTAAATCCATCTGGCGTCCTGACTTGCCAAGCGTCCCCATTCCCTATTACCTTAAATTCTATTTTTTGGGGACTTTGAAATACTACTTCAAGATCTCTTGTTAGGATAAACTTCCCGCTGTAGCCCTGGAAGTTGAAGGAATAGACATCTGGCTCAAAATCATGGATAGCATAGCCACTCACAAATTCTGATAAATCTATCTTTTGGATAGGTTTTCCTCTCTCCCGCTTTCCAACTAATTCACAACCAGCTTGAATCTTATGAAAAGAAGTCAGCTCACTTTCAAAGTCATCCAGGACTAAGCTGTCCTTATGGTAGAAACGGAAATCATCTTTCCCAATAATATTCCTACTTATGACTCCTCCCCCATTCAGCACCCATCCAAGGCCCACCCAGCTAGCCTCCTCATCCACACGGATTCCGGAAGCATGATAACTCAGACTGAAAGCTGCAGATACTTCTTTAGATCTCACTGAGGTCAGTGGAATGCTTATATCTGGTGTTCCTGTATACGCACTTACTGCAATATCCCCATACTTCTCAAAAGCAGCAGCCTCAGGAGAAGGAGGGATAATTGTTTGTAAACTGTCCTGTGCATGGCATGGCAGTAGAGTGAGAATTCCCATTATCAGTAAACAAATGGGTATTCTCAAAAGGCAAGAGAAATACTGGTAAACATTAGGTATAGAACATACTGTATCAATCATAATTGAGAGCTTAATCTTTACTTTGTGATGAATTTGCTACAGATACAGTTGTGGATGTTGGGGGTTGTGGGAAAGGGGGGATGGACTAGGCTAAGTACGGGAGGGAATGTGGTAACGGTTTATCAACCCAACCTCAAGAGCAAGAAAAAAGAAATTCCTGAGAGTAAGGGCTTGATTCTTCAATCTTTGTTCCTATTAATTTCCATTGTAGTGGTAGGTGTTTGTCTAGAGAATATTTCTATGCTGATCCTTCCTAGAGTTTAGTCAGTTTAAATCACCATCCTCATTGAAGGTAATTACCCTGTATAGCTGGCGGGAAAACTGGAAAAGAAAGCTTTAAGATTGTATATGAATCCTACCCATAGGTATGACCAACTAACTGCAGGGACTATAACAGCAGCAGCATTTGGGACAGAGGGGATAAAAAATGACTTGGTTTCCAAATTCTACTTCCACTTGGTAGAGCTATATTCGGAAGAGGTTGATAAGAAAATCTTATTGTCATGTGGATGTTACTACGCATATATGAGTTCAGTAGATAGATTGTAAATTCTCCTCTTTCTCAGGAAACACAAAGATTCCTGATGCAAACGGTACTTTCATTTATTGGCTTTACCGCTTTTGTGGCAGCCTATTCATGGTATAAGCTCCGCAATGAAAAGCTATCTACCCAGGATGGCTACTTTCTTGGGGGCAGATCCTTAACAGCTTGGGTGATAGCCGGCTCCATGCTGCTCACCAATATCTCCACGGAGCACCTGATTGGGATGAATGGCTCCTCTTATGAGAATGGCTTCATCATTATAGCCTGGGAAGTTACCTCAGCCTTGGCCCTTGTAGTCGCAGCCGTATATTTTCTCCCTACCTATCTCCGAAGAGGCCTGACTACCATTCCTCAATACCTGGAAGAACGCTTTGATGCCACCACCCGAACCATGGTAGCCCTATTCCTCCTCATTTCCTTTGTCTTGACCTTACTTCCCATTGTGCTATACACAGGCGCCATCAACCTGGAAAGCATTTTCAACATATCTGAGGTGTTTAAAATTTCTCAATCCAGGGCATTATGGTTGACAGTCATTTGTATAGGCGCTTTAGGGTCAGCTTACGCCATCTTCGGTGGACTTAAGGCCGTAGCCTACAGTGATACCATCAATGGAGTCGGACTGTTCATAGGTGGATTATTGGTCCCCATTCTGGCCCTTTGGGAGATAGGCTCTGGAAATCTCATGGAAGGCCTCCGTAAGGTGTATGAGAATAGTCCTGAGAAATTCAATGTGATTGGGGCAAAGGATTCAGTATTGCCTTTTGGTACACTCTTTACCGGCTTGGTCATTAACCAGCTCTATTTCTGGGGTATGAACCAGACCATCATCCAGCGGGCCTTGGGAGCCAAGTCTTTAGTTGAGGCGCAGAAAGGACTCCTGCTTACTGGTCTGTTTAAGATTTTCATTCCGCTCATCATCATTCTCCCGGGCGTAATAGGCTTATATTATTTTGGAGATTCTCTCTATGATAAACAGGACTTGATTTATCCGGAGCTGATCAAGAAAGTACTCCCGCTAAGTTTGGTGGGCTTTTTTGCCGCAGTAGTCATGGGCGCTGTGCTGAGCACCTTTAATTCTGTTCTTAACAGTACCGCCACCATCTTCAGTTTGGGGATTTTCAAGCGGCTGATCAAGAAGGATGCGACAGATCAGGAGCTGGTCAAAAGTGGAAAGGTAGTTTCTATCATACTCGCCATCATGGCCATAGCTACTGCCCCACTTGTTGCAGATGCACCTGACGGACTCTACCAACTCCTACAGCAGCTCAACGGAATCTTCTTCATACCCATAGCCTCCATTATGCTCGCAGGTCTCTTTCTCCCGAAGATTTCTGCTACGGCAGCTAAAGCTTCTTTATTGACTGGCCTGGCCTTTTACATACTTACCATGTTCATTTTCCCAGTAGATATTCATTTTGTGCATATATGGGGAATTGAGTTTTTATTAAATTTAGCTGTGATGTTTGTGGTATCTTATTGGTATCCGAATGAGAATCCCTACAAAGCGACAGATACTGGCAAGCTATCATTGACAGAATGGAAGTACACTAAGCCCTTTAGCCTGATGCTGGTGATCATTACCATTGCTATTTATATCTGGCTGGGACAGGCTTAAGAGAAAGACAATTTGCTCACGCAAAGACGCTAAGGCGCAAAGTTGACACAGAATAAGCTACTAACACTATGAAGGACACGACTACTACATTTCACGAACTGGAAGAGCTTTGGGAAGATGATCTCAAGCAACGCTATCCAGAGAATGGCCAAAAGGCTAAGGAAGAATACCGCAATTATGATGACCCTGGCAGAGACACGGTAAAGGAGTTCTACAAAATGAACCATACCTATCAGACCTTTGACTTTGTGATGGAGAAAGAGGCTGAGTTTAAGAAGCTGGAGAAACGGAAGATGACCTTATGGGAAGCGGTAGAGTTCCTCAATACCCTCATTGATGATTCTGATCCTGATATAGACCTGGACCAGACCCAGCACCTTCTCCAAACCTCAGAAGCCATACGGGCAGATGGGCACCCGGATTGGTTTGTACTTACAGGCTTTCTACATGATCTGGGAAAGATTCTCTGTCTGTTTGGGGAACCTCAGTGGGCAGTAGTTGGCGACACCTTCCCGGTAGGATGTAAATTCTCTGATAAGATCGTATATCCGGAGTTCTTTGAGCTGAACCCTGATCATACAGATGAGCGCTACAACACAAAGTATGGCATTTACGAACCCAACTGTGGCCTGGATCATATTCATCTCTCCTGGGGGCATGATGAGTACCTATACCACGCGCTCAAAGACTATATGCCGGAGCCTGCCTTATACATGATCAGATATCACTCCTTCTATTCTCAACATAAAGAAGGTGCCTACGAACACCTTATGAATGAGCATGACAAGGAAATGTTCAAATGGGTCAAACTGTTCAATCCTTATGATCTGTATTCCAAGTCGCCCGTTCCACCTAATGTGGATGAGTTGAGGCCTTACTATGAGGATCTGGCCTCTAAGTACCTGCCGGACGTAATCGCGTTTTGAGAGGTTTGGCCCCTATGAGGCCCTTCAAGATTCAACAGTCATCAACTAATTTTTCTCATGAGAAAAACGCTTTCTCTGTGCATAGTCGGTCTGGGAAGGGCCGGACGCTTTCATTTGCATTCTATTAAGCAACTACAAGGGGTAGATTTGGCCTATGTAGTAGATCCCGATATTTCCGAACAAGATGAAACGCTGAAAGTAACAGGCTGCAAGGTTCTCGCAGATATACAGGAAGCCCTGGATGACTCTGAACTGGATGGCGTCATAGTGTCAAGTCCTACCCAGTTTCATTATGACTACATCATCAGGTCTCTTTCAGCAGGTAAGCATGTATTCACAGAAAAGCCTCTTGGGAAAAGCCTTGAGCAGATAGCTCATTGTTTTGATTTGGCTGAAGAAAAGGGACTAGCTCTATATTTAGGATTCCAACGCAGATACGACCAGAACTTTCGGGCGTTGAAGGAGAAGCTCCAACAAATAGGTGCCATCAGACTGATCAAGACGAGTTCCAGAGATAATCCAAAACCCTCCATTGATTACCTGAGAATTTCTGGCAACATCTTCCATGACATGCTCATCCATGACTTTGATATGTTGCTATTTCTGTTGGAAGGTAAAAAGCCTGAGAGCGTTTTTGCCTATGGACATGCCTATGATAAAGAAATTAAGGCTATTCCCGACTTTGATACTGTAATGGTAAGTCTAAAATATTCTGACGGTCTTATCGTCAACATAGATACCAGTAGAATAGCTGCTTATGGATATGACCAGCGAATAGAGTTATTCGGAGAACATGGTATGGCTATAGCAGAAAATCAGCGGAATAGCAGTGTTCAGCTTCACACCGCTTCGGGAACTTTACTTGAACCCATCAATTACTCATTTCCTCAACGGTATAAGGAATCCTACCTGATGGAAATGTCTGACTTTGTTCAAGGAATACTTGAAGGGAAAAGGCACAATGTAAGTAAGGGAGAATGCCTCTTAGGTCATAGAATGGCTGATGCAGCACACGAGTCTGCTATATCTGGCAAGGTAATTCCCTTGAAGTAGTTGATTAATTGCTAAAGTGGTGAAACCGATAAGACATAAAGGTTGTAAAACAGAAGGAGTCGGAAATAGGGTTTGAATTAGATTCTGATCAAGAAGTATCTGAGGCAAAAACAGCTGATTTAAGTTTACCGAAACCAATCTAACTTTAGCCAACAACATATTGATCATCATTATTTAATCGAACCAAGATTGTTCTACCCCTTCATTCCTGCCTCACAAAAAATCAATCAATTCTATGTTAACAGTAGTAGAGAAAAAGCAAGTAACCTTAAATATGCTACGTATCACCTTACAAGGTGATCAGCTAGAAAATATCTCCTGGAAACCTGGGTGTTATATAAAACTTAGTATCCCTAATGGAGAAAAGAGAAAGATGCGGACATATACAGCCCGTAGTTATGATTCGGTAAGAAAAACATTAGATGTCGATTTCGCCATTCATCAACCAGCAGGCCCTGCCACTAGATGGGCCTTGGATGCCGAGATTGGAGACGTGATTGAAATCAGAGGACCAGGGCACTTAAAAATGGATATGACAAAAGGTGACTGGTATCTTTTTGCTGCGGATATGGCTGCCTTACCTGCCGCCATTTCTGCTATAGAGTCCTTGCCCTCTCATGCCAAAGGCTATGCTTTTCTCGAAATCACAGATGAACAGGATAAGCAAGAATTCTCTTCCCCTTCTGGCCTTGAGATTCAATGGTTAATTCACCCTCATCCAAAGGAAAAAAGTACTCAGCAATTAGCTTCCTTACAATCGATAGAACCCTTAGCGGGAACTCCAAATATTTTCGTGGCTGGCGAGTTGAGTACCATAAGGGAGATTAAAGCCTATATCAAAGGGGAAGCCAAGTACAAAAACGCCTCTACTTATATCAGTTCTTATTGGAAAATTGGCGTAAGTGAAGAAAAGCACAAGCTGGCCAAAATGATGATGAGGTAATAAGGCGGATCTACATTCAAACCACAGCAGACTTTTTCTATGTCTGCTGTGGTCTATTTGTAGTTCTACCCTAGCCTAGTATTTCAACTCCCTTCCATTCCCTACCTCCTTGTTGATCAGCATAAGATTTGGCTCTTTCAATGAATAGGCTCACGGTGCGATCAGCAGGATTAGCCGTAAGCACCTTGCTAAAGGCTTCCACGGCTTTCTCAAACTTCCCTTCCAGATAATGATCTATTCCTTCCTGGAAGATCTCTTTTGTTTCAATCTTTAGCCGAACCTCCTCCTCTACTCCTCCATCAAAACACTCAAACAGCTCTATGGTTTCCTCTTTGCCTTTAGCTTGTACCTTCCCTAGGTATCTCAGATTGAAGGCTGAGGGTTTCTCCAGTTGTTCGTATATGGCCTCACTAATCAGGATGTCCACCCCAAAATACTTGGTAAGCCCTTCTATTCTGGCGGAAGTATTTACGGTATCCGCTACCAGTCCGGTATCTAGGCGCTTATCATCTCCTATCATACCCATCATTAGCGATCCAATATGCAGGCCTATACCTATCCTGATAGGTTGTCTGTCCTTATTGGTTCGGTCATCATTGTACAAATGAAGGGTTTGCATCATTTCTATAGCTGCCTTCAGAGCCTCATCTGTTTTACTTAGGAAGAGGGCCATGATCCCATCTCCGTAAAACTGATTCACAAATCCTCCATGAGCCTGTATGACAGGTCCCATTCTCCCCAAATACGCATTCAGGAAGGAGAAGGTCTGTTCCGGACTCATGTCCTCCGCCAGGGAAGTATAGCCCCGGATATCCGAGAATAATACCGCTCCTGTTCTTGACACCTGATCGCCCAGCTGAACTTCTGTAATATTTTCCTTTCCCAGTGAACGGAGGAACTCATATGGCACAAATCTGCTGGTAGCTGCATTGATCATCAGCAGGTCTATGTGTGTCTTAATACGCGCCAGAAGCTCCTGCTTGGAGAAGGGCTTGACGATGTAGTCATTGGCTCCCGTACTCAGGCCTGTCACCAAGTCTGACACTTGATTTTTAGCGGTAATCATGATGATGGGGAGCTCAGAAGCTAGGTATTTTTCTCTCAGGCTTTGACAAACCTCATAGCCTGACATTTTAGGCATCATCACGTCCAGGAGAATTAAGTCGAAGTGCTTCCCTGCATTAATCAACTCAAGTGCCTGCACTCCATCTTCTGCCATGGTTACTTGATATGCCTGATCAGCCAGATGATTTTTGAGTACCATCCTGTTTACGGACTCATCGTCCACTACCAGAATCTGATAAGAGGCTTTGGAATTCATGCTGACTTTCTCCAGCAATTCTTCCTCAGGAAGTGCATTAGCCGTTTTTACCATGACCGTTTCTTCCTCATTCGCAGCCACATGAGAAACGGTGGGGATAGCCATTTTCTCAGCATCTTTCTCACTCACAGGTAGGGAGAAACTAAAGGTAGACCCCTTCCCTACTTCTGATTCTACCGAAATCTCTCCACCATGAAGTTCTACCAGTTGGCGGGTGATACTCAGTCCCAGCCCTGTTCCTCCATACTTACGCTCTGCTGATCCGTCCCCCTGCTCAAAAGACCTGAAGATCCCTTCCTGCTTTTCTGTAGGAATGCCTATGCCGGTATCTACCACAGACACACGAATGCTCTCTCCTTCCTGCTCGGCTTTTACAGTTACTATTCCCTCCTCCGTAAATTTTATACCATTCCCTACCAGGTTATACAGGATTTGCTGAAGTCTATTCTCATCTGCCAGGACTGCAGGCAAGTCTTTATCTATGTCCATGGACAGTTCCAGGTCTTTACCTGCTATAAGGGGCTTGGTTACCTGCAGCACTATATGTGTCAGGGAACGTATATCAATGGGCTTCTTTTGGAGCTGGATTTCGTAGTTTTTCAGTTTACTGAAGTCCAGGAGGTCGTTTACCAGGCTATTGAGTCTCCTGGCTGAACTGATGACCATCTCCAGGTTCTTCTTGGTTTCCGGATATACAGGTCCCGTAGTTCCATCATGTATAGCCTCCGTTAATCCTAGGATTCCATTAAGGGGGGTACGTAGTTCATGGGAAGTATTAGCAAGAAACTCATCCTTGATTCTGTCAGCCTTTCTAAGTTGCTCGTTGGCCTCCTCCTGCACCTTAAGTTGTTCTTCCCTAGCCTTGATGGTCTCTTCCATGGCTTTTTTATTGGCCCTTTGGAGAATATTGAACTTTTGGCCTAATCCAAAAGCGAATACAATGATTTGTAGGACTATGCCCGCCTCCGCTGCCAGGATCATTTCCTGATAATCTAGGGCCGGAATGTCAAAGAAATTAGTCCCTGCAGCAAAGGCAGTAGGCAGACCTACAAAGATGATGAGGATAACCATTCCTAGTAGGAATGATTTAGCTAGCTCATAGCCCTTTCTCAAGGTCTGTATCCCCAGGAATATGGTAAGAATGAGGATGATCAAGGTGGAGAGAAGCATACAGCCGACCATGATAGCTGCAAATCCTTCTAAGAATTCAATTAAGGAATCAGGCCATGATTCAAATAGCTCGTCTGGCAGCATCTCTAAAACAAGTATGCTCATGAGAGAAACAGGAGGGAACATAAACACATACATGAAGATTTTGGAAATCTTATATGACTTGGGGAGCAGCTCTTTCACGTTTAGGTACCTAAGTGAAAAAGCCAAAAGGCCTATCCCTGCTATAACAAAGCCTAAAATGTAGAATGACCAGTAGTTATTAGGGTTTAAAGGGAAAAGATCATCATACCAAATAGCCGTGCCTGAGAAGAAGAATAGCCCAAATAAGTATAGCAAATATGGTGGATAAATCTTACCCCAGGTCGTGAAGTAAAGGAGCAAAAAGTAGAGAAATTGTACAATGAGAATGCCTACAAATATCCAAAGGTTTCTGAC
>JBCDBC010000051.1:0-11811 GCA_039184535.1 Bacteroidota bacterium
ATTGGAAGCATTTACCAAGAAGTATTCCCCAATGATACCATACCTGGAGACCCACTGGACATTTCTGTACAGTCATCTGAGGGAAGGAGGAGTAGCTTGAATAACAACATTCAGGGAGGGCTGGACTACTTCTTTACTGATAATGATATTCTCACAGCCTCCTACAGGTTTAGGAGAATAGACGGAGATAGGATAAACGATTTTGTGTATCTGGATTATGAGAATTCTCTAGAAAATCTGGTTAATACAGCATTGAGAAATCAATTCGAGACGGAACAGGAACCTTATACGGAAATCGTACTGGCCTATAAAAAGTTGTTTGAACAAGAAGGACATGAGCTTACCGTAGATGCCAGATACTTAAATTATTGGGAGAATTCTGATCAGGACTTTACCGAAGTAAGCTTCCTGCCCACCCAAACCCGTGAAGAAGGCACCACTATTAGAGAAAACTCCATCAATGATGAGTATGAAGATCAGTACCTGATCCAACTAGACTATGTAAAACCCATAGGAAAGGAGGGAAAGTTAGAGGCTGGAATTAGGAGTAGTTTCAGAGACATGACCAATGACTATGTGGCCACCCGTGCGAATGACAATGGGGAGTTTGAGGTGATACCGGGTTTGGATAACATATTTAAGTATAGAGAGAGTATTCAAGCTGTATACGGCATAGTGGGAAACAAGCAAGGCCGGTTCTCTTGGCAAGTAGGCCTAAGAGCCGAGGCTACGGATATCAAAACAGAATTAGTAGAAACAGGGGAGGAGAACCCCAGAACTTTCAATAACCTGTTTCCTTCTGCTCATACTACCTGGCATCTTAAGGAATTCCATGATCTTCAACTGAGCTATAGTCGAAGGGTGAGAAGGCCTTCCTATTTTGAGTTGAGCCCCTTTGTGACCCTGGCCAATGGAAGAAACTTTTTCAGCGGAAACCCTGATCTGAACCCTGAATTTACCCACTCCTTTGAACTATCTTTTCTCAGGCAGTTTGAAAAAGGTAGTCTAAGTAGTTCCGTATATTACCGTAGTTCTGATAGCACCATTAACAGCATAAGAGCAGTAGATGATGAGGGTTTTTCCACCCGTTTACCAGAAAATCTCATAGGTCAGGAAGTCTACGGACTAGAGCTGATTTACAGCTATGTGCTTTCTCCTTGGTGGAAACTGGATGTATCGATGAATGGCTATAGAGCCCTAACGGATGGAACTAACATTGATCCCACTTTTGAAAGTGAAGCATACAGCTGGGTAGCTAGGCAGACTTCCAGATTTACCTTAAAGGGTAACTGGGTCATCCAACTTAGGGGCAACTATCAGGGACCTGAAATTACCCCCCAAGGAAAAAACAAGTCGGTAGCCTTTATGGACCTGAGTGTAAAAAAGGATATTTGGAACCGTAGGGGGAGCCTGACCCTAAATGCTGTGGATGTGTTCAACACCCGAATTTATAGATCTGAGTTTAGTACAGAAACCTTTTTCACAGATTCAGAAAGCCAGTATAGAAGGAGACAAGTAAATCTCACGCTCTCTTACAGACTGAAAAACTAGGAAATTTCGTGAAATACCTCCTGAAATTTAGGCTGGAATTCTAGCCTTTTTCTTTGGATGTTTGTACTAATCCATAAATATGAAGAGACTACTTACCTTCATTGTCTCCTTCTTCTGTATCTTGATTCCATTTTATTCCTCTGCCCAGTCAGATGAGATCAATATCTCCGCAGCTTTTAGTTCCTCTATAGATCTGCGAGTTACTGATGGAGCCAATATTAACTTCACCTTTGCTACTTTGGAGGACTACCAGAATGGGAAGGGGGGAACCAGTAAGTTTGAAGTAGCCTCAAGTGTGAATTTTAGCGTAGACATGAGCATAACCCCATTTGTGAATGCAGAAGGGGATGAGATAGATCCCAAAAATCTGTGCTTTCGTGTAGGTGTACCTATTGCCAGAGCTTCAGAAGAAGGGGTAAGGTGGGTTTTTGGCTCTGGGAATGCTTATGATAAGAATTATACTACCTCAGCGGGGATTTATGGTCCCTTACACTATTCCACTTCTACTCCCAGAACAGTCTTAACACCCGGGAGTAAAGGAAATGCAGGCTCATATGAGGATAATCAGTTCCATCTTAGTATCTCATTTGGAAATCCTAACCATAAGGATCTGCCGGCTATACAATTACCCATTCTCCTGGACCAAAACATAGCCCCCGGCACTTACACCTGTACGGTTACCCTGGAAGCCATACCAGAAGCTTTATAAAAGTATCACGCCAAGTCGTGAAGTCGTCAAGAGGATTTCTTTGCGCCTTCGCGGCTTTGCGTGAACATTCTTATCTCTGTCTAAACCACTCTACTGCCTCAGCTATTGCCTCTTGCAGAGGAGTAGCAGATAGGGCTAATTCTTTCCTCGCCTTAGACGGATCAAAGTAGTGCCCATCGCAGGCTATTCTGGCGGCAGGAAAGCTTACTTTAGGAGCCTTTCCACTAAGCTTTCCCATGGCTGATCCTATGAATCCGTACACTTTAGTGGCTAATGGCAGAAGAGGAATACTGGGAGGCTTCACTCCAGCTACTTCAGCCATAAGCTGGAAAGCTTCCTTGAAGGATAGATTCTCATTTCCCAGAATATAAGATTCTCCTACCTTGCCCATTTGGAGGGCATTGACGGTAGCAGTAGCCACATCTTTTACAGCCACAAAATTCTTCCCGCCAGCAGGATAACCTGGGACCCCTCCTTCCATGATGCTTTTTACCATGGCCCCAGAACTAGGTTTGCTGTCATAAGGTCCTATCATAAAAGTAGGATTAACGATGATGGCTGGTAAGTTCTGGTCTCTGATCGATTTCTCCACTGCCTTTTGAGCAGCGTACTTGCTGTCTATATAGCCCAGTTTGTACTTGCCTGACAGGAAGAGGCTTTCTTCAGTCCCTGGTTGTTCTCTACTTCCAAAACCGAACGTATTGGCAGTACTCACATGTATGAACCTGCTGATCCCTGTTTTCAAAGCTGCCTGAATCAGATTTTGAGTTCCTAAAACATTCGTCTCCCACTGAGCTTGAGAATAGATGGGCCACACATCTGTATTGGCAGCTGCATGAATGACGTATGTACATCCCTCCATTCCCGATTGAAGGCTGTCAGGTCTAAGCAAATCGCCTTCATGAAAGCTCAATTCAAGTCCTTCTAGGGTAGAAACATCTGAAGCGGGTCTTATTAGGGCTGTTACTTCGTATTCTCTTTTAAGAAGCTCTCTTGCCAGATTAGCACCTAACAGGCCTGTACCCCCAGTGAGAAACACCTTCATAAAAATTCAGCTAAAACTTTGCGAATCTGCGGCTTAGCGTGAGAATGATTCCACGTAAAGATGCCAAGTTATCAAGTATCTAAACGCTTATTAGCTAGCTCATCCACTCATTCAAAACTCACTCATTCTCTCATTCAAAATTCAATCATTCTCCCATCCAAAACTCACTCATTCACTCATTCAAAATTCTCTCACTCTCTCATTCAAAACTCACTCATTCTCCCACTAATCAGCAGCCAGCTGAGCACCAGTAATGTTCTCCTCTTCTGTAACCTCCTCAGTCCTGGAATCTTTAAATAACACAAAGAAAAGAAGGGCCACAATGACAGAGAATGCAGCTGGGATAAGCCAAATAGAGGTCCAGTCGTGGGCTACAGCTACCCCCGGAGTGGCATAATTATCCACTATAGGGCCGGAAACCAGAGAACCGATGAACATCCCCACACCGTAGGTAGCAAAGGTCATCATCCCCTGTACGGAACTTCTAAGGTTCGCGGGTGCTTTTTCGTCTGCATAAATTTGACCCGTCACAAAGAAGAAGTCATAGCAGATTCCATGCAGGATGATTCCAGCATATAGCATCCACACCATGCTATCAGGGGCACCATAGGCAAACATCACATAACGTGCACCCCATGCGAGCATGCCTATTAGCATCATGATTTTGACCCCGTAACGCTTAAATAAGAGCGGCATGACGAGTAGGAAGAGTAATTCTGACATTTGTCCGAGTGTCATTTTCCCGGCAGCATTTTCAAAGCCTACCTCATTCAAGAAGGGATTGGTGAAAGTATAGTAGAACATGAGGGGAATACAGATCAGGATAGATGCCAGAAATAATACACCAAAGCTTCTCTCTTTCAATAAGGCTAGGGCGTCAAGTCCCAACACATCACTGACAGATACTTTCTTTCCCTTATCCTTGGGAGGCGTATGCGGGAGACTGAATGAATAAAGGCCCATAAGCACAGACAAACCTGCCGCCATTTGAAGGGGTAAAGCCTGGGCTTCCACCTGCATAAAGCCGATGATCAGGCCAGCTACTATCCAGCCAGCTGTACCCCATACTCTCACAACGGGGAACTCCTTTCCAGGGTCATTCATTTGGTGAAAACTCACTGCATTGGTAAGTGCTATAGTAGGCATATAGCAAAGCGTATAGCCCAATAGAATAGGGTAGAATGCCCCAAAGCTATCGGCGGTGGATACCCAAAACATCAGCACTGCACCCAACAAATGCATAACCCCCAGCACTCTTTCTGTAGGGAAAAACCTGTCGGCAAAGAGTCCCACAAAGAAGGGGGAGATCATGGCTGCTATAGCACCTGTACCGTAAGCGCTCGCTATCTCTACACCAGAAAACTGGAGGGTTTCATTTAGATAGGTCCCCATGGTTACGTACCAGGCTCCCCAAATAAAGTACTCCAGAAACATCATGATGGATAGCCTTGAATATATGCCTCTGTTCATACTGCATTAATTTTGAATGACTGAATGACTGAATGATTGAATGACTGAATGAGTGAATGACTGAATGAGTGAATGAGTGAATTTTGAATGATTAAGGGCAAGTAGAAGATTAAGTTGAAGTTTAATTCAATTCTCATGGATAACTTCTACTGCTACAACCGATTTTATATTTTTACTCTTGGACTTAGACTTACGCTTAATCTTAAACTTAAGAAACTCTTTCTACAATTTTTCCGCTGGCTTTTTCTTTGAGAATCAGTTTTTTACGTCCGTCAGGCAGAAGTTCTTCCTTAATATAATAATGATCATCATCAAACATTTTCGGTCCTACTTTTTTCACAGGTTTATCCCCTCTCCAAACTGGCAGGTGCACAGGCTCCCACTGCTTACTTTTGGCAGAGGCGTAGCAGGCATCCATAATGGCATTGACTACGTAACCGTCATAGAAAGATTCTCTGGGCTGCCTTCCTTCATCCATGGCATCCAACATGTCTCTAAACATGTGATTGTAGCCCAGTATATTCAGTTCATCTCCTACAGGGAATAGCCAGCCTGTCTCTGATTCTGCTTTCTCAGCTACATACTCGCCCATTCCTACATCTGTAAATAGCTCGAAACCCGTTCTTAGGAAATGGTCTATTCTCATGGTACCGTCCGTACCGGCTAATTCATCACGAATGTCCATACCACCCCTGAAGGCCCAACTCACCTCAAACTGACTCATAGCTCCACTTTCATATTTGATCAGGCCTATGGCATGATCTTCGGCTTCTATGGGTTTGACCAAAGTATCAGCCCAGCACATGACTTCCAGGGGTTTGTTGTGTTTCCCCAGGTAGCTTCTCCCTAACTCTATACAATGGCAGCCTATGTCTATGATGGCTCCACCACCTGACTGACTGGAGTCCCAGAACCAATCACTGTGTGGGCCGGGATGCGCCTCACGAGAACGCGTCCAAAGGATCTCTCCCAGAGCTCCATTCTCTACAGCAGAAATGGCCTTAAGGGTTTTAGGAGCGTAGACTAGGTCTTCCATATATCCATGGAAAACACCTGCTTTTTCTACTGCCTGGAGAATCTCCAGGGCTTCTGCCCCATTCATAGCAAGAGGTTTGGTGCAGAGTATCCCTTTCCCTGCTTCAGCCGCTGTAAGTATGACTTCCTTATGAAGATTATTAGGGAGTGCTACCACGATCAGGTCCACCTCAGGATGGGTAATAGCTTCCTTCATGCTGGTGGTTATGTTGGGGATGCCCCACTCATCAGCAAACTCTTGCGCTCGTTCTTCTCTGCGTGAGTAAACAATGTGAACTCTATCGCCTCCTCTGGGTAGATGTAGGGCGCGAGTATAAAAGTGACCGATCAGCCCGGTACCCAGCATGGCTATTTTGTGCATTGTGGTTGAAGGTTTTTGATGGAATTAAAAAGTACTGATTTCTGTTGAATTACGATAATCCAGACAGAATAAAGAGAAGGCTAGCACCCATGAATACTATAGCTTATTCGGAGAGAATTAAGCCTGGAAGATGAAAAATATGGTAATCAGGTAGTTAGGAAATGAACCTACATCCTTCTTTTTTCTTGGTAGTAGGATTTGGTGGTCACATAAATTCGTTTTTTCACCACGCAGAATATTTTTGATCTGTCTTTATTGGTCAGCTCAGTGGTTTTGATGATTTCAGTTTCCTTTTTCTCTTCTACTTCCTTTTTAATTTGTGATAGCTCCTCCTGTGTATAGGAGAAATCAGCATACAAGTGCTCCTTAGCAGGCCTTTTAAAGAATATTTCTGCCGACTTATCCCAGACTATATATCTATCATCCAGCAGGTTGATTAATTGTACCATAGGGATGGGATCAACAGCAGAGAACATACTACCCCCAAAAATAGAGTTGACGTAATTCCTATTCTTATAGCTGATGGGCAGTTTAATTCTCACCTTTAGCAAGTCCGCTGAAACCTCCACTATTTTGGCAGTACTCCTTTTATACATAGGAGCCAGATTAAAGCCATACTTAAAGGTCTTGTCTTTTCCCAAGACCTGAGTACCCCATTCAGCTACTTTTTGATAGAATGCCATGTTGGTTAGATTAGTATTATACTAAACGTTTGGTATGTAAAATAAGAAAAAAATTAGCATAGCTCAATACATCTATCAATAGAATCCTGTAAATATTGAATATCTCCATATAACTGCATGAGGACTATGGAACCTTCTATGTCTACTATGGTTCTCTTTCCCAGTTTTTTAGCTTCTTCCGCAGGATATTTTGAATGAAGAATGTGGATCATGGCAGATTCCCATTCCTGAAAATAGTCTTTCAGGATTCCTTTAAAGGTATCCTCCACATGAGAGGTTTCTATTACGGTATTAGCAAAGAAGCATCCACCATTGCCTGTGGAAAAAGCTTTGAGGAGCTTTTTGGACATCTTAACCATCTTTTCTTTAGCCGTTATCTCAGGTATGTAAGCTATGGCGTAGACATTCTCCTTGAACCACTTACAGGAAAAGATCAGGCAGTTTTTCATCACCTCCTCCTTACTGGAAAAATGATGATAGAAGGCCCCTTTAGTTAAGTTACAAGCCTCCGCAAGGTCTTTCATACTGGTTCTGTAATACCCCTTTTCTCTAAAAGTACTTATACTTTTTAGCAGTAATTCTTCCCTTGAAATTTTTTGGATTGGCATGTGAACGAGACTTCTGTAAGACTATAAGTTATAAAAAATCCTTCTTGGACCAATGTCTCTCATTTTCTCCTGCTATCACAACCAGCGGGTGAATCTAACTTTAGCTCCCAGCAAAGAAGGACGTATGAATCATTTATCTATTCTCTTAAAAAAGAATAGGCTTTGCTGATATTTCTTTCCCGCAGACATGTTAAAGGAAAGGTTAGCTGGAATCTTGAAATACTTCAATATTGAATGACCGTTTAAAGTATCTAAAATGACCGTTCGCACTCAGATGAGTATGCTTAAGCTCCGAAATTTCTTTTTTACGGGTCTTCTGTAACGGGAAGTCGGAAAATAATTATAGAGGATATTCCACGATAAGAGTTTCGTGGGTGCTACCATTTGTTGAGGTTCATCGGAATATCAGTACTTAATTACTTGCCAGTTTTCTGAAGACGGGAGACAACTCAGTCGTAAGAAACATCAACACTAATCGATGAACCGATCATTACCCTTAGGCTTTATTCTTGTTCTAACTTTACTGTTACCTGATACTCTTTGGGCGCAGGTAGGAGGTCCTAATGGAAAAGGGAAGTGGAGTGAAGTAATTCCTATGCCCATCGTTTCCGTGGCTTCAGCTAACCTTCCTAATGGAAAAGTACTTACCTGGTCTGCCTATGACCGCTTCCGCTTTGGAGGAAATAGAGGTAAGACATATACTGTTATTTTTGACCCAGCTACCAACAAATCTGAGGAATTTCTAATTTCAGATACCCAGCATGACATGTTCTGTCCCGGAACGGCTAACCTTCCAGATGGAAGAGTAATTGTAACGGGAGGTAGCTCCAGCCCCAAAACCAGTATTTATGATCCATTTACTAATCAGTGGACGAGTAGTGCCAACCTGAATATCCCTCGAGGATACCACTCTATGGTAACGTTATCAAATGGAAACGTGTTTACCATTGGAGGTTCATGGAGTGGTGGAAGAGGAAACAAGCATTCTGAAATTTGGGACTACAAGACAGGTACCTGGAGCCGCAAAGAAGGAATCCCGGTAGCTGCTATGGGGGCTTCTTCAGACTATCATGCCTGGCTTTGGCAGGCACCTAACGGAAAGCTGTTCCATGCGGGTCCTACCCGGGATATGCACTGGATAGACTACAGTACGCCAGATGGTTCTTACACCAGTGCTGGTAGCAGAGCTGCTGATGACCACGGCTTTAGTGGCGCTATCGTGATGTATGATAAGGGAAAGCTGCTAAAAATGGGAGGGGCCGTAAGCTTTTCTGGTAATCAAATTGCTAATGGGATTTCGACTATTATAGACATTAACCAGGAGCAAGTGGGACTTGAAAGAGTAGGGGATATGAAAATCCCACGTGCCATACATAACGCCATTGTCCTTCCTACGGGGGAAGTATTCGTTGGGGGTGGGTTAGAAAGAGCCAAGTACTTTTCAGATACTAACTCAAGACTAACACCAGAAATCTGGAACCCAAAGACAAAGCAGTGGAGGACGTTGGCGCCTATGCAGATCCCTCGTAACTACCATTCTATAAGTATTCTTTTACCTGATGGAAGAGTAATGCTTGCAGGAGGTGGCCTTTGTGGAAGTTGTAAAGAAAACCATCCTGATGCGGAGATTTACAGCCCTCCTTATCTGTTTAAAGAAGATGGAAGTCCTGCTGCTAGGCCTTCTGTTCAGTCTGCTCCTACAGCAGCCCCACAGAATAGTGTGATTACCATAGCGACTGATAAGACTGTGGACTATTTCTCCATTGTGAGATATAGCTCTAACACCCACAGCACCAACAATGAGCAGAGAAGAATAGAATTAAAGGCTACTCATGTGGGGACTAACCTGTATCAAGTAACCATTCCTGATGCAAATGTGGCGGTACCTGGTTACTATATGCTGTTTGCAGTAGATGCTGCAGGAGTACCTAGTGTTTCAAAAAGTATCATGCTAGATCCTTCTGCGCCAAAAGAAAAAGAGCTAAATCTGCCATCTAACTTCTTTGCACACTGGAAGCTGGATAACAATGCGAAGGATGCCATAGGTAATGCAGATGGTCAATTGAAAGGTGGAGCGAGCCTGGTAAATGATGCTACAAGAGGAAAAGTTCTTTCAGTAGAACAAAACGGCCAACACGTGCTGGTTACCCCTAAAGAGCAACTTCAAGTAGGCTTTGGGGGAAAAGACTTCTCTGTAGCTTTTTGGATGAACCTCAAGCAGTCTCATACCAAAAAGTGGAGATCTATCATTCATAAAGGATCCAGTGTATGGGATAGAACCTTTGCTATTTGGGCACGCCCTAATGATAACCGACTTCACTTCAGAATCAGTACCACTGCTAATAGAAATGAAGGAGGAAATAGTAAAGCAGCCATTGCCCTTAATAAGTGGACTCATGTAGCTTACATTAAGGAAGGAAATAAATTAAAGCTGTACGTCAATGGCCAGCTTGATCAGACTGTAAACCTGAAAGGGAAGAGCTTGTCAAATAATGCCAACCTTTACATTGGCGATTCTCCCTGGTATGATACTGCCCTGGGATTGATGGATGATGTGAGGCTCTATGGACGCGCCTTAAGTGCAAACGAGGTTTCTACCCTCGTAGGTCCAATAGATACAGGCTGTGATGCTTCCGGTAATATTACGGCTGACTTCTGGTATGATGTCCCTGGGAATAACATAGAAAATCTCCCCATAGGAAGAGCACCGGATGAAAAGAAAGTGCTGAACGTATTCGAAACGCCTGTAGATGCCAATGATAACTACGGGGTAAGAGTACGTGGATTTGTATGTGCTCCTGCTACAGGTAAGTATACCTTCTGGATAGCCTCTGATGACAATGGAGAGCTGTGGGTAAGTACGGATGATAGTCCAGACAATAAAAAGAAAGTAGCCTTTGTGCCTGGTTGGACTAATGCCAGAGAATGGACCAAGTTTACTTCACAGAAATCTGCTCAGATTACCTTGGAGAAAGGTAAGAAATATTATGTTGAGGCCTTAATGAAAGAAGGAGGTGGTGGAGATAACCTGTCTGTAGGTTGGACGCTACCTGATGGTAAGCAGGAAAGACCTATTCCGGGAAGTTATCTGTCTCCATATGTAGGTAGTGATAAACTACCGCAGATAGTGAGCATAGATCCTATTTCAGATAAAATAACTACTTCTCCAGCCTTTAATGTAAATGCAAGTGCCACTTCAGGTCTTGGATTAACTTACGCCATCGTATCCGGACCAGCTACCATAGCCGGTAAGAAGATTAGCTTAAAGGGTACACCAGGTGTGGTAAAAGTGAAGGTTTCTCAAGCGGGGAATAATGTATACAAGGCAGCAGAATCTACGAGAAGCTTTACGGTCTTTGAAGAAGGAACTAATTCTTGTGAAGGTACAGGAAGCATAGTACAGGAAACATGGAATAATGTTCCTGGCATGACCATAGCAGATATTCCTACCAACACCTCTCCAGACGCTACTAAGTCTATTTCTCTTTTCGAAATAGCACCAGATACGGATGATGAGTATGCCACCAGAATCAGAGGGTTTATTTGTCCACCTGTTACTGGTAAGTATACCTTCTGGATCGCTTCCGATGACCATGGAGAGCTCTGGCTAAGTACCAATAATCAGGTAAGCAAGAAGCGTAAAATAGCGCATGTGAATGGTTGGACACCGTACAGAAACTGGAGCTTCAGAAATGGCCAGCAGTCAGCCAAAATTAATTTGGTGGCTGGACAGAAGTACTACATTGAAGCCCTGCAGAAAGAAGGAGGTGGAGGTGATAACCTGTCTGTAGGATGGCAATTACCTGATGGAAGTATGGAAAGACCTATACCTGGTAATCGTCTCATCCCATACAGTGCAGCTTCTACTCAACAGGGCTTCACGCCAATAGAAGAGAGCTTGGAGCTGTCAGCTAAGGACATTAGCGTATATCCTAATCCAGCTACTAGTACCGTATACCTTAAGTGGAATGGACTAGATACTTCTCCGGATAATTTCCATGTGAGAATGTGTGATTTGACAGGAAAATGCCTGATAGATGAAGTATTACAGTCAGACGGGGCACAGATAAATGTAAAGGATCTTCCTAACGGTATCTACCAGGTACTGATAGAAGCTGAGGGATATCAGCAGAGATCCAGAGTGATGATATTGAAATAGATTCTAACATATTCTTATTCATTTCAGGGACTGAGCCATAGGCTCAGTCCTTTTTTCATGCCCCTACACCTCTAAAAGGGCTACATCCATATTTAAGAATGGAACCCAATTATGACTGAAAATCGCCTATGAAATGGGCCAAACGGCCTATATATGGCCTCAGGCTAGTTTAAGTTTAGGTACTTTTTAC
>JBCDBC010000052.1:0-11696 GCA_039184535.1 Bacteroidota bacterium
AATGGCTTAGGGAAAAGAGTGGTTTCTTGTAAGGATCATTCTTCAGGAGAATTTAATAGCCTGAAATAGAAGGTGGAAGACAGAATCCACATCCCAGAAGAAATTCCTTTCTCTTTATCTCCATTCTCAAAAAATTTTATGCAAATCCCGTGCTATAAGTTTAGAAGTCGTAAGATTTTTTTGGGATTGATTTTGACCACAGCCACAGGATCTTTTGAGTACTGCTATCTTTTCTATAATATTCGCTTCTGGTTAGCCTTCAACGCAGATATAATGAAATTCATTCTAAACATCTTACACAGTATCTACGGCTTATATGCAGTACTGTGCTTTTTCATCTTTATGCCCCTTATTCTTTTGATATACGTCTTCCTATTATTTCTCCCTGAACAGAAGAGAATGATGAGTATTTTCTATATAAACCGAGTCTGGTTTAAATTATGGAGTGTACTAACAGGTATATGGATGAAGATTGAAGGACATGACTTTATCGAAAGAAACGAATCCTATGTTATTCTCCTAACACATAACAACTTACTGGATATTCCAGCTGCTGCTTCCTGCATCCTCCATCCTTTTAAGCCTCTGGTTAAGAAAGAATTAATGAAGATCCCTTTAATGGGTCAGCTTCTAAGTCTCACCTCTATCCCTGTATCCAGGAAGAGTAAAGAAAGTAGGAAAGCTAGTTTTGAGCGAATGGTATCTCATATTAACCGAGGAATCTCAGTATTAATCTTTCCAGAGGGAACCAGAAACCGTTCAGAGAAACCTCTTAAGGACTTTTATGATGGTGGATTTAAGCTGGCAATCAGGACGCAAAAGCCTATTTTACCTGTGGTTATTCTGGGACATAGGGAGCTTCAGCCAGTTGACACTTTTCGTGCTAAACCAGGTACCCTGACCTTCAAAATCATGGAACCTATTAATACTGTGGGAATGGCAGCCGGAGACGCTGAGACTTTAAAGGAAAAGGTACACCAGCTGATGCTTAAGACACTACTTGAAGAGGATCCCTACACCATGGCTAAAGAAAAGGACAAAGAAAAGGTGAAATCATAAAAAAAGCACCAACCTGCTAGAGGAATGGTGCTCTCATAATTATCAAGGGAAAAAACTCTTATTAGAAGGGATACTGATCCTTAGAGATCATGTAATCTGCTATTTCTCTTCTAAGCATTTTTGTATTGATGATAAACGGCTTAGTGTAACGCTTAAGCCCCATCAACAGCATATTTATTTCGTCTTCTTTAGCGAAAGAAAGGACAGCCTCTCTTCCTGCAGAAGCCGTTTTATCGATAGCATTGTATAGGTATACCTGAGCCATCTGTACCTGAGGCTTCACAGCTTCTTCTCCTCTTTGGGAAACTAACTTCTCAGCTCTTAGAATGGTTGACTCGGCAGCATACACTTCAATGATCATGTCCGCAATGCTCATTAAGGTCTCCTGCTCTTCGTTTATTCCTAATCCGAGATCCTGAGCTGCTTTACCAGCTACTAACAGAATAGCCTTCTTCAGGTTTTTAAGTGCTTTTTTCTCTTCCCAGAATAAGCTTCCATCAGACTCAGACATGTCTGGCATAGACATCAGTTCTTTAGCCACATCCTTAGCTGCTGCCAGTACATTGAGCTCTCCCTTCATGGCTCTTTTCAGAATCATACCCACGAGCAGCATACGATTGATCTCATTAGTACCTTCGTAGATCTTCGCAATACGAGCATCTCTGTAGGCTCTTTCCATAGGCGCATCTGCGGAGAATCCCATTCCGCCGTACACCTGAACACCTTCATCTACTATGTAGTCAAGTACCTCAGATCCATGGATCTTCATAATGGCACACTCTATAGCAAACTCCTCAACCCCTTTCAGTACTGCGTCCTCCTTTGACATTCCTTCTTCCATCAGACTGAAGATTTTATTCTCTATGTCCTGACCTGCACGGTAAGAGGCAGACTCAGTAGCAAATGTCTGAATAGCCATTTCAGCCAGTTTGTGCTTGATAGCACCAAAGTTGGCGATAGGCTGCTTAAACTGCTTTCTCTCTTTTGCGTAATTTGTGGATAGTTCCGCGACTTGTTTACACCCTCCAATCACTCCTGCTCCTAACTTAATTCTTCCAATATTCAATACGTTTACGGCAATCTTAAATCCGTTACCTCTGGTAGACAGCATATTTTCTACAGGGACTGGTACTTCATTAAAGAAAACCTGACGGGTAGAAGACCCTTTGATCCCCAGTTTCTGCTCCTCTTCTCCTAGGGTCAGTCCTTCAAAGTCTTTCTCAAGGATAAAAGCAGTAAGATTTCTGTCATTCTCTATTCTGGCGAAGACAATAAATACATCAGCAAATCCTGCATTGGAGATCCACATTTTCTGACCTGTAATGTGGTAATGCGTTCCAGCTTCATTTAGCACAGCCTTAGTTTTTCCGGAATTAGCATCTGAACCAGAATCAGGCTCAGTCAGACAGTAGCATGCTTTCCATTCTCCAGAACCTAGTTTAGGTAGGTATCTTTCTTTCTGTGCTTCATTTCCATAGTACTGAATAGGCAGAGTTCCAATCCCGGTATGCGCACCATAAGCAGTGGAGAAAGATCCGGAAGACCCTAGTACGTCAGCCATCAACATAGAAGTATTGAAGCTCATTCCCAGACCACCGTATTCTTCTGGTACAGTAACACCCAGAATTCCCAGCTCTCCTGCCTTTTCTACCATAGACTCCATAAGTCCCTCTTCCATTATGTCAATTCTATCCATGTTAGGATAGATTTCTGACTCTATGAAAGACTGGCAGGCTTCAGCCATCATTCTTTGTTCTTCTGTGAACTCTTCTGGGATGAATACATCCTGGGCTGGGGTTTCTCTGATGAGGAATTCTCCTCCCTTGATTGCTTCTTTTTTTGCTACTGTTTCCATGTATTATATCTGACTGTAAGTATTGTTTTAGTATGCATGCATAACATATAGAAAGAAATATTTGTTGTGCATGCATAACAAATATACACATCTTTCCACAAAATACAATGCATGCATAGAATATTGGTATAAAATTAATTACGCTCCCACTTAAAAAAAGATTCAATCCACAAGGGGTATTATCAAACTTAGGATAATCGGAATTATGATGAATTTTCCCTAAATTAGGTTACACACAGTACGCTACTCGCAAATTACTATCACAGCTTAGTTTCACTTTTTTTGGCAGAAAAAGCTTTCTGCTGGCTAATCTGATTACTCTTATTATTATGATTACGGTTAAAAGACTACTAGAACGCAAAGGTAATGGCAGCACTGTATGGTCAATAGGACCTGAGGCTTCCGTATTTAAGGCCCTGGAATTAATGGCCATCAAAAACATAGGCGCACTCCTGGTGATGAAGGATGATGAGCTTGTGGGTATCTTCTCTGAGAGAGACTACGCCAGAAAACTGATTCTTAAGGGAAAATCTTCTAAAGACACCCTGATTTCAGAGTTGATGACCAAGAATGTAATTACTGTGAATCCAAATACTACCATGAGGGATTGTATGGTCATTATGTCAAAAAAGCATATCCGACACTTACCTGTGAAGCATGAGAATCAGGTGGTAGGAATCATTACCATTAGAGACGTGGTAACAGAAATCATTTCTGACCAACAGCAAACTATACAGGAACTTGAACGCTATATCTCTGGCGGATACGTAGGATAACCCCAAGTAATATTGGCAACTATTTTTTTGATTGAGCCCTACTTCCGGGGCTCACATGCCTCCTGGGCTCATGGTCTGATCAAATACAGCAATCACAATATACATCTCTTCTCCCTGCCCGGGAACTTCTGGAAATGGCGTATGCATGGGGCTGCCATTAGCCTCTCAAAACAAGTCAAAGATCAGGCTCTCATACCGGATCTTTTTCTGGTATCTGACATGCTGGACCTTCCTACCTTTCTGGCCTTATGTGGACCCAAATTCACTGGAATTCCTACCCTTCTATACTTCCATGAGAATCAGCTCTCTTATCCATGGTCCCCTACTGATAAAGACCCTTCTCTGAAAAGAGATAATCATTATGCTTTTCTCAACTACACCAGCGCATTGGTAGCAGATCATGTTTGCTTTAACTCTGCCTTCCATCTGACCTCTTTTCTGGATGCTCTGCCAGCCTTTCTAAATCAATTTCCCGATCATCAGGAAATCCAAAATGTAGACCTCATCCGCTCAAAAAGCAGTGTACTTTCTCTAGGCATTGAATATGGAGAAAAGCCCCTCATCCCAAAGGTCCCAAACAAACGTCCAGTTATCCTTTGGAATCATAGGTGGGAGTATGACAAAAATCCTGATGCGTTTTTCCAGGCCCTTATGCGCATGAAGGAAGAAGGAATAGATTTTTCCTTGATTCTGTTAGGAGAAAGCTTTCAAAAAACTCCTGCTTCTTTTAAGAAAGGATTGGAGGTACTACAAGATTATATCCTTCATTCCGGTTATGTGGAGGATAAGGCTGAATATTACCATTGGCTACAGCAGGCAAATGTGCTTCCCGTAACTTCCAGACATGATTTCTTCGGAATAAGTGTAGTACAAGCGATTCAGGCTGGAGTATACCCTCTTTTACCGAGAAGGTATGCCTATCCTGAACATATTCCTCCTCAGCTCCATGAAAAATACCTTTATAATGCGTCTGAAGAGTTATACAAAAAACTCAAAGCTGTAGTTCTAAATCGGGAAGAAGTAGATCCAGATCTATCTAAGCATGTAGCTCAGTATGCCTGGTCAGTACAAATCCATGCCTATGATAAGCTCCTGGATAAGATGATCTCTAATGCTGTAGAATAGGTTTCTGCTTGGGTTGGGCATATCCTAAGAGAGTGATCTTCTCACGCCCTTCTTCCACATGGGCAGTCATATTCCTGGTATCAATGATGTGAGTAGCATGTTTCACAATAAAGTCCACATCAAACAAGTCATGATCTGTGATCATGATGATGGTGTTATATGAGGCTATGCTTTCTTCTGTAAGTTCTACAGAATAGTATGTTTTTCCAGCTACCTTATATTCATCTGCCCATGGATCACTTACATCTATTTGGGTAACACCCTCATCCAGCAGTCTGTGAATGATGGCTTCTGAAGGAGAATTTCTCAAGTCTTTTACATTCTTCTTAAATGAAACCCCCAATATGAGAATGCGCGCATCCTGAAGTCTGATAGGCTGCTTGGCAATTTCCTTCATCACCAGATTGGTGACATGGTACGGCATACTCTCATTTACGTTAGCTGCCAAGGTGATGAACTTAGTCTCAAAATCATATTCTCGAGCTAACCAGGATAAATAGTAAGGGTCTACTGGTATGCAGTGTCCTCCTACACCTGGGCCAGGCGTAAACTTCTTAAAGCCAAATGGCTTGGTACTGGCGGCTTCTATTACTTCCCACACGTCTATACCCCCTATTCTCTCGCATAAAAGGGCAAGCTCATTGACCAGGGCAATGTTTACGCTTCTAAAGATATTCTCCAGAAGTTTTTCCATTTCTGCCACTCGTGGGTTTTTCACCATATACACCTGATCTATGATCTGGTGATTGATCCATGAGGCCAGAATGGTACAGGTTTCATTTAGTCCTCCTGTAATGATAGGCGTATTGCCAGTATGGTAGGTTTTATTACCGGGGTCTACTCTTTCCGGACTGAAGGCCACGTAAAAATCTTTACCAGCTGTAAGACCGCTTTTATTTAGTCGGGGGACCAGATATTCTTCTGTAGTTCCTGGGAAGGTTGTACTCTTTAAAATAACCAGTTTCCCTCTGCTCATTACGTGTGCCAGCTCTTCTGAAGCTTGGATGACATACCCTAAGTCAGGATCTTTATTTTCATTAAAGGGAGTAGGAACAGCTATATAAATAATGTCTGCTTCCTGAAGTGCCTCGTAATCTGTAGTAGCTGAGAACAATCCCTTTTCTACTAATTCTGCTACCTCTTCATCTTTTAGGTCTTCAATATAGTTTTCTCCCCTATTAAGCTTAGAGACTTTATCTTCAGATACATCTACTCCAAGGCATCTGAACCCTTTTTTCCCGAATTCTACGGCTATGGGCATACCCACATAGCCCAGACCTACTACACCTACCAGCACATTCTTCTCGCGGATATTTTCTGCCAGAGTCAAGGCTGTCCCTTCTAAATGCTGTATTAATTCCTCAGTAAAAAGTCTCATATGGTTAATAAATATTAGGGTTCCAAATACTTCGGACTTCGATATATTCAAATGTATACTGTGAACACTAAAAAAAGGATATAACTATGCCAAAAATTTTACGCTTAACATAGTAACATCATCATTGGATTCCGCCTCAGGAGAAAAGGATTTCAGGCTATGCCAAGTGTTTTCAGTGATGCTTTTGGCTGTTCCATACTTATATTGTGCTAATCCACTAAGGATTCTTTCCGTACCAAACATCTCTTCCCTTACATTTGTCTGCTCAGAGACCCCATCAGTATACATGAATAATACGTCTCCAGGTCTATAACGAAAAGAGGCGGAAATTACCTCCAAATCTGGCATAATACCCAAAATCATGCAGCCCTTATCCAGGTCTGAATGTGCATTATTATGAATATAAATAGGATAGTTGTGGCCAGCGTTGATGTAGCTAACCTCCTGAGAATGAATATTAATCCTAGCCAAGAATAAGGTAACAAATTTCTCTCCTGAGGTAATATTAAACAGGATCTTATTCAATTCCTTAATGATGACCTCCAGATCACTAAATCTGGCACATAAGGCCCTAAGATTAGCCTGAAGGTTTGACATGAGTAGGGCAGCTGCTATTCCCTTACCTGCTACATCAGCTATACAAACAAAGGTGATCTGGTCATCTTTCTGGATAACATCATAGAAATCTCCTCCAATCCCATGATGGGCTACATTCATCCCGTAAACATCTATGTCCTTAAATATGGAGAAGTCTGAGATCAGCAGTTGTTTCTGGATGGTAGCAGCTACCTCTAGCTCTCTACTCACCAGCTCACTGTTCATTTTTTCTTCAAACAAACGTTTATTGGTAATGGCGACCATGAGGATGTTTCCTATGGTCTCAATGAAAATCAGGTCATTCTCCGCCTCTATCTCCGAATCAGCAAAGTCTGCAATGGCAAAATAGGCTGTGGTCTCATCCCTGTTATTGATGGGAATCACTTGTTCCACCTTATATTTGTTCAATAACGGGTGTGAATCTCCATCCACCCTGGTCAATGTTTTTATGGAGAATAACTCATCTCTGGCAGAAGGCGGGAAAGGAGGGAATCCCAGTCTGGTTCCTTCTACCCATCCATTCTCATGCTGGTAATAAAATACCATTTTCTTCACCCCCAGCTGCGCCCTAAGCACATTCCTGGCTATCATGCATAGCTGACTAATCTTAAGCTCTGCATGATTTATGGTTCTCAAAACGTCCAAAAGAGAATCTGCTTCAAGCCTTTTTAGCTCAAGTAGTTTCTTTGGGTCTGTGGTATTATATGCATTCTCCATAGAAGAATTCTCAGAATCCATCTTCTGAGTTAGGGGTATTTAGGTACATAATGAGCCGACAGGCTATACTACCGGCAAAAAAGGTAGACGTTTTCGGAAAGTTTGTGAGAAAATTTAACGTATTAATTGTGAGGGAGATCTATCCCTGAACCTGTGATCATGAAATGATACTCCTCTAGTTTATCTGTATCAAAAAATGAAGTGCGTTTATAATCTCCTATCCCTTCATCATAAGCCATCACCTGAATCCAGCCTTTGTCCACCATAGTCCTGATCTCATCCTTTATTACAGCCGGAATAGCATCTATTTCCTCCTCAAGATTCCTAAAAGACTCTGCCAAATAGGTAGCGCCTAATATGGCTTTCTGTACACTATTTAATTCCATGCTTATGAGACTTGCCTTCCTTTCCAATTATATGTACTGACCATATTTCCAGCTACTCCAATCCAAATTACATATAATAAATAAGCCGGTTGAAGCATAGGCAAATATTTCAGAAGGGGTAATTTATGAAAAAATTTGGCGGCGGTAAAAAGTATGCAGAAATCAGGAATAACTTTCAATAGCACTCCAACTGTTAAGATAGCTATCCAATCCATGCTCCAGATACTGAGTCCCACTAAGACTAGCAGGCTCATAAAACTTAGTAAAAAGAGTAATTGAACTACATTAATCCTCCTATCCAGGTAAGCACGGGCCTTACTTACCCACCTTAATCTCTGTGCTTTAATGTCAGCCCAGTTATCCAGCGCTTGAGAATTAACTATGGCTCTCCTATCCTTCGCGAAGCTGATACCCCAGTCTGTCTGAAGGTTGATTTTTTGCATGAGGAGCTCATCATCTCCCGAGGCTACATGCGCTATGTCCTGAAAACCATTTACTTCCAGGAAAACCTCTTTCCGATAAGCCAGATTGGCACCATTACACATAGTGGGTATTCTGCTTTGTATGGCCCCAGCTCCCAGAACAGATAAGCCCATGTATTCAAGTGTCTGAAAGCGTTCTAACACATTAGTACTTCCATGAAGGAGAACAGGGCCTGAAACCATACCCGTTTCTTCTCCAAAACGAGATACCATAGTTTCTAGCCACTCATCCTTTACCCAGCAGTCGGCATCTGTCTGGATGATGATTGCTCCTCGGCTTTGTTGAATCCCCAAACTTAAGGCTTGCTTCTTTTGGCTATATCCGGGGTATTCAGCCATTTTGATGACTCTTAACTGCTGAAATTCTTCCTGAAGCTGATTTAGGATTTCCAGGGTAGCATCTGTGGAATGGTCATCCAGGCAAATAACTTCGTACTTATTAGTCGGATATTTCTGCTGGCAGACAGATCTGATACACCTCTCTATATTTTGTTCTTCATTTCGGGCCGGAATGATAATAGAGACAAATGGATGTTGATCACCTTCCATCTTTTCGCTGGAAGGAATTTGCAAGAATGCCCATGTCATAGCAGTAGTGTAGGCTGCATAAAAAAGGAGAAGAAATAGTAAGAGAAACGTTATGAAGGCCGTCATAAGAGTATTAGCTTACAGAGGTATGTACCTTTCTATTTTTCAATCGTTCTTCCTCAGCTTGCCAGAATAAGTATACACCAATCAAAGCGGGAATGACAAGATTTATGAAAAATAGAATCAGGGTAGCCATTAATACTGGAAAGACAGAAACCCCCATCCATTGGGCCACTCCCACAGCTACGGATTCTCTTACTCCTACATCCGCGAATGCTAAGGAGGGGAAGAATGACCTGATCCCGAAAATCATGCTGATAAGCCCTACCAGTTCCAGCCAACTTTCCGTTAGTCCCATGGCTTTTAACAGAAGAATATATTGAAGGGAGAATACCACATATCTCCCAAAGCTCCAGCCTATCAATTTTCCCCACAGTTGGGTAGGAATCTCAAGAAAAGCCTGGTACAATTCATTTCCCAGTTTCATCTTTCCTGAAAATGGGAGCTTACTAAAAGGCTTTCTACTTTTCAGGAGCCATAATACTCCCCACGCGAGAACTACCATAAGCGGTGGGAGAAAGGCGGGAAAAGGGAACAGATCCCAGTAGGCTGAAATGATCATCCACATGAATCCAAAGCAGCTTAGGCTGGCAAGCATCTGGCTCACCCTGCCCACACTCATAAGCACGCCTCCCTTTACCCACAAAGGCTCGGGAATCTGGCTTAGTCTCCCTGGAAACTCCCCTATCCTGCCAGGCATCCAAAGCCCTAACCCCAGTCCGATTAAGACCGACTTTAATACAAAGCCGGAAGTGTGAGATTCGCCAAGATGAGTTAAGGAAGCTCTCCATTTCTGGGCTTCCATCATCAGGTTCACAGCTACTAAGCCTATGCTAAAGATGACTAATGAGGGGTAGTGAATAATAGTCCCCTCTTGCTCCGGTAGCCATGTCCAGCTTTCATGGGTCTTAATCTGGTAGACAACCCAGATGATAGCACATAAACTGACAGGTATCCTAACCCACTTAAACAGATGCGAAAATTGCCTCACAGAGATGAATCTTTCGGTCTAATGTAAAAGAAACTTCCTTCTCCCTCAAACGACAAACCCTAGATTACTTACGAATTGTGTACCTTTCTGATACTATGAGCAGAATAATTTTGGGGATAGATCCTGGAACGTCTGTAACAGGCTATGGTATCATCAGTTGTGAAGGGAAGAAAATGACCCTTATCAGTTGTGGCGTCATACAGGTAGGAAAGTACAAGCTCTCCCATGCAGAAAAGCTCAAAAAGATCTTCGAACGTACTACTGCTCTCATTAGAGAATACAAGCCTAAAGAGATGGCTGTGGAAGCTCCTTTCCAGGGAAAGAATATTCAGGCTACCTTGAAGTTGGGTCGTGCCCAAGGGGTAGCCATGACTGCTGCCATGATTCATGACATACCGGTTTTTGAGTATGCACCCAGAAAGGTCAAAATGGCTGTAACAGGTAAGGGAACAGCCAGTAAGGAGCAAATAGCCAGGATGCTGGAAAACCTTTTCAAGTTTGAAGAAAAGGTCTCTTTTATGGACGCCACAGATGGACTGGCAGTAGCTGTTTGCCATTTTTACCAGGGTAATGTTTTACCTTCTGCCAATGGAGGTAAAAAGGGATGGTCATCCTTCTTAAAGGATAACCCCGGCAGGATCAAGAAACGCTAATGTCTCTACAATTTAGCCCGAATATCAGCTGCGATAGCCTCAAACTCCTCAGGGCTAAATCTCATCTTAGGTTTCATGAAGTTGAGATCTGCCATGGAATTCAGGGGGACCAGATGTATATGCGCATGAGGCACCTCCAGGCCTACTACGGAAGTTCCTATACGCTCACATGGAATGGCTTTCTCAATAGCCCTACCCACTTCTCTGGCAAACAGCTGCAGGCCAATGTAAAGATCATCTTTGAGGTCAAAGATATAATCTACCTCCTCCTTGGGGATGACCAGTGTATGTCCTTTTACCAGTGGATTTATGTCCAGGAATGCCAGAAAATCTTCTGTCTCTGCTACTTTGAAACAAGGAATTTCTCCCTTTACTATTTTGGTGAAGATGGAAGCCATAGTTTGAAGTGATGAATGATTGATGAGGAAGCAATATACTCAATCAAGAAGGTAGATTCACTTCAAGTATGCGGGAAAAAATACAGGTTCTCTGAAAACAGAGAACCTGAGAAATATGTAGCGATAGATTATTCTCTAGTGATGTCCAGGATTTCCATTTGAAGGACTCCTGCAGGAATAGTGATGTCTACCACATCTCCAATTTCTTTTCCGAGCAAAGCTTTTCCTACTGGAGATTTTACGGATATCTTTCCTAATTTCAGATTAGCTTCCTGTTCAGCTACCAATGTATACTTCATTTCGGCATTACTTTTTAAATTCTTCACTTTTACAGTGGAAAGAATGTATGCCTTACTCATATCTATCTCACTTTCGTCGATGATACGAGAGTTAGCGATAACGCCTTCGAGCTTAGAGATTTTCACTTCCAACAAACCCTGGGCTTCTTTAGCAGCATCATACTCAGCATTCTCACTGAGGTCTCCCTTCTCCCGGGCTTCTTGAATTTGGCGGGCTATTTCAGTTCTTCCACTACCCTTTAGGTCAGCCAGTTCCTGCCTAAGTTTTTCATACCCTTCTTTAGTTAAATAAGTGGTTTCACTCATAGCTGGTCAATTAATGTTAAAAAAAT